>NZ_JAAGPO010000148.1:0-270 GCF_017104825.1 Burkholderia sp. Ac-20345
GATCTATCGTGTAAATCTCGGTGGGCGCGGTAGCATTAAAAAAAAAAAAAAAAAAAAAAAAATAAGAACACTAGACTAGTATATACTAAATGAAAAGGGTAAGCAGACTACTAGATGAACTATCAACTACGATGACCAATCTAGTTGCTAAAGATTACGTGCTTCGAGACACAGCACTCGCTGATCTGTCATGATGTCGTAATGCTCTTTGTTGATCGAGCACGTGCTCTACTCACTCTGTACTGATTCTCTGTAGCGAGTCTATCGTCA
>NZ_JAAGPO010000149.1:0-27672 GCF_017104825.1 Burkholderia sp. Ac-20345
TGTAGATCTCGCCGTGGGCGAAGTTGATCATGCCGATGATGCCGTAGACCATCGAATAGCCGATGGCGATCAACGCATAGATCGCACCCAGCGTCAGGCCGTTGACCAGCTGCTGGGCGAATTGAGGAAAGAAGTCAGTCATGTGCGGGAAGCTCCCGTTGGCGCCATGTCGCCTGCCGTCGCCGGATCACGGCGTGGCCGCGCGCAACGCACGGTGTCGTCTCGGGCCGCCCTGTGGCCGCGCAATGGGCAGATGCGCGGACAATACGCAGCCGCCCCGTCCGGGTCTCGGACAGGGCGGGATGCGCGGGCGGGTACTCCGTATTACTTGGCGGCGGTCTTCGTCGCGTCCTTGTGCCACGTGTACACGACGAACTTGAACGCCTTCAGGTCGCCCTGGGCGTCATACGCGACCTTGCCGATCGGCGTGTCGAACGTCGTCTTGTGCATGTACGCGGCGACCTTGGTCGGATCGGTCGACTTCGCACCTGCGATCGCGTCGGCGATGATCTTCACCGCTGCGTACGCGGGCATCTGGAACGGGCCGTTCGGATCGCGCTTCTTGTCCGCGAAGGCCTTCACGAGGCCCGCGTTGGCCGGATCGGCCGAGAAGTCGGCCGGCAGCGTGACGAGCATGCCTTCCGAGGACGGGCCGGCGATCGCCGTCACGTCCTTGTTGCCCACGCCTTCAGGCCCCATGAACGTAGCCTTCACGCCCTGCTCGCGCGCCTGGCGCAGCAGCAGGCCCATTTCCGGGTGGTAGCCGCCGAAGTAGACGAAGTCGACGCCTTGCGACTTCAGCTTCGTGATGATCGCCGAGTAGTCCGAATCGCCGGCGTTGATGCCTTCGAACAGCACGACCGGGATCTTTGCGGCTTCGAGGTCCTTCTTCACCGACGACGCGATGCCCTGGCCGTACGACTGCTTGTCGTGCAGCACGGCGACCTTCTTCGGCTTCACGTTGTTGATGATGAAGTGCGCGGCGGCCGGGCCTTGCTGGTCGTCACGGCCGATCGTGCGGAAGATGAAGTGGCGCTTCTTGCCTTCCGTCAGCTGCGGCGCGGTGGCCGACGGCGTGACCATCACGATGCCTTCGTTCTCGTAGATGTCGGAGGCGGGGATCGTCGAACCCGAGCACACGTGGCCGATCACGTACTTGATCTTCTGGCTGACGATCTTGTTGGCGACGGCGACGGCCTGCTTCGGTTCGCATGCGTCGTCCATCATCACGACTTCAAACTTGTTGCCGCCCGCACCGCCTGCAGCGTTGACCTGCTCGATCGCGGTCAGCGCGCCGGCCTTCACCATGTCGCCGTATTGGGCGACCGAACCGCTCATCGGACCAGCGATGGCGATCTTCACGGTTTCCGCTTGCGCGGCGGCGGCGCCGGCGGCGAACAGCACGGCGGCGACGGAAATGGACGTAAGACGGGACAGCGTCATCAGGAGCTCCTCGATGTTGTTAGTCATACGGGCAAAGGCGGCATGACTTGCGCAATCGAACAGCACCCGGGGCGAGGACATGGGACACGCCCGAGACACATAGAAGACGGAACTCCAGCGGAATGTTGCGTAGCGGGGCCCGGCTCTTGCAGTCCCCGAAGGGGACGTCTGGTTCGGAAAGACATCGTGATGCGTCTTGCATTGCGCAAGCGTTTCGCCTGCCCCGCTTGCCAAATCGCTTGTTCGGAGGGGTGATCCGACAGCCGTTGGCAAGGCAGTCGAAATTATATGGGCGTTTTTAAATCGTCTGTCAAAAATGCCGGTCGACCGAGGGAAAACACGGAGGGTTTTGTGGGGTGGTGGTGGCGATTGGGGCGCAACCAGGTGGGGGCGAGAACGTTTGCCTGGGGTGCAATTGGGTTGCTATTGGGTGCGTCGGATTGGGTGATTGCCTTGCTGCGCTTGGCTTTCGGCGATCGTTGAATCTGTGCGACGCGTTTTCGGGCTGCCAAGGGTCTGATCGCCATAAATCAATCGACTGATGATTGCCTTGGTGAGCACCAACTCGGGGCGCTCGGTCGAGGCGGCAAATCCTTCTGTTTACATACAAAACTAAACATCTGGAAGCTGATTGTTATTTTTATGAAATAATACGAATTCGCTTCTGCAATCCAGCCAGCCTTCCTGTGAGTCGCGAACTCCGCGCTTCGCAGTCGCCTCAGGGCCGCTTCGACGCCCCTCCGTCGCCCAGCCGCCAGCCAGTGATCTGCCGTTTTTTCTCATCGCATATCACCTGCTTCGGAACGCTGATGAATCACCCTTTCTGCTTTTCTTCCGCCGCCGCGATCGCGTGTGCGCTTTCTGTTTCTACCTCTACCGCTGATGCTTCGGGGCGCGATTCGCTGACCGATCGGTCGGCGGGTGCCAATGTGTTTCGGTCGGAGCGGAGGGCTGCTGCTCGGGATGAGGGGCACGCGGCGCGCATGAGTCGCCGCCAAGTGAAATACGCTGCGCCCGTGGAACGCACACCGTTCGATACGCCGGATACGCGGCCGTTGCGGGTGACGGGCGATGCGCTTGTTGCGCCGACGCCTTCGGCTGAGCACGAGCCCGATTTGGTATTGCCCGCGAATCGTGTCGCGCTTGGTGCGGGAGGCAGCGATAGTTTTGGGCGGGCAGTGCCTGGATATGAGCAGCGGGAGCAGAACTGGAATGAATATCTGCGGGCGAATGGCTCAAGGCCGGCTGGAAGTGGCGGTTCGTATGCGCCGCAGCGGCCCTACGATGCTCCGCGCGGTCCGCATGGTGCGCCGAATCCGTTCGATCCTTCGGTACCGCAACCGGAAACGCGGACGTTCTATGACAATGGCGCAGGGACGAAGTGCACGGCTACAGGTGGTGCGGGGACGTCGCGGTCGTCTTGCAATATCGGCTGGTGATGCTTGGGGGTGGTCGGTGGCGGCTGCCCTACTCGGCACACTACGCGACTTCGCGCAATGCACCCGCATCCTGCGGAATTTAACCATCCCGCATGGGGGGGTACTACCCTTCTCGAAACAGATCGAGATAATCATTCCGAGCGATGGTGTATTTTTTCCTAAGTGAAACGACAAAGCCACGCCTCGGTTGCCTCGATTATTTACCACATGCGAAATATAGGTTGAATTTTGCTGCGATACGGCAGCCTTCCAGGTTTCTCTTGGAGTCCTCCACTTTAATTTCATCTTCCGGAAAAATATCAATCACCCACAAATCAAGCGCACCGAAAAAGAATGGCATCCGTAACGGAAGCCGTACGACCGCATCGCGCTCGTACGTGGCCTGGAATTCCAATGATCGCCGCGCTCTTATTTTCCAAGCGCTTTGAGCACACAATTCACTTTGACGATTTCGCCACGAAATAGGCGAGCGTGTTGTTAGTTAGATAATTCCCATTAGAACCATCGAACTTCGCTGCAGCATCCGGCCCCGCGAAGAATCGAGTTTCCGGCTTCTCTCTAACAGCGCCAGTCTCGCGGTCGATCAAGTATGTCTTTACTGCGAATCTCTTGAATACTTTCCATACCGTCTTAACAAACTCGTCCGTTGCCTCATCTGTTTCGGGGTCATAGGACGCCGCTAAGCGACCATCCCGCAGGCTACCTGGTGCATATTTAGCATTATTCGACCGTAGAAACTGAATTGCCCCCGGCCCCTCCATAGACCCAATATAGCCCGACCCGCCCGGATGAGAAGCGACAAATTCACGCGTATAGCGCTCCACCGTGCAAATCGCCTCATCGAGAATCACGACATCGGAGAATGGCTGCCCGTGACACTCGGCCATGCTGTCATGCACAGGAGGAATGGGTGAATTCCAAATGTAAGAATCAATAAATTTGACATGAGGGATATGCGCTTTCAGTAAATCAGAAAACACTGCCTCATCAACGCTTGTCATGAAGGTCTGCAACGTCGGCATCTTAGTAGTCAAAACTTCCTCCTTTCTTTCATCGGGTAGTGACAGTTCCGGGCGTCATCGTCGCCGTATTCAAGTCTCCCGGTTGCAAGGTTGATCCCTTAACAACCGTGATGACAATCGCACTCGGATCCTGTTGAGTGATGCGATTAGCGTTCGTCCACTCCCGTTGAGACATCCCGTTCACTGCCCCCTTATCTACTGTCTGGACATAGACAAGATTGCCTTGAGAATCTCTGAACGTCATGTCTGTATAAGAACTGCCCTTTCGCCCACTTCCACTTAATGGTGGCAAATAGGTTTCTGGGCGCTCTCCTCCTGTGAGAGCGTCACGTCCGCCTGCAACGTGTCGGTCAGCTGGATTATCAGCAAGATACTGATCTCTGACGCCATCCATATGGTTCTTAGTCGCTTGGTTACCTCGTCGGCACCATCCCCATGGATCAATCCATACCAGTGGACTCTCGGCGTACGCATAAAGATTATGCCCGCCGCTCAGGCCAATCGGATCCGGATTAATAAACCGACCGATGTCTGGATCGTAGAACCGGAAAGTGTTGTAGTGCAGCCCGGTTTCGCGATCCAGGTATTGTCCTTGGAAGCGCAAGTTCTGCGGCCGTGGCACGTGGGCGGGTGTTGCAGCAGCCACCTGCACCTCGCCCCACTCCGGCACCGACTGCTGCGGCGCCCGCGCGATCCACTCCTCCTGCACCGCGTTGCCCCAAACCTTGTAGCGAGCCTGCCAAATCAACTCGCCTTCAGCATTAGTCAGTTCCTCCGGCAACCCCGACACATCGTTGTGGAAATAGTAAACCGCATCCCGCGCATTGGCGTCATTAGCCGCCGCCTTACCCTGGTCGATCCGCGCCAGCGGCACATAGCTGTTGGACTCATACAAGTACGTCAGCGCTTCCTCGCCCTGACGGTCGTGATACGTCTCCTGTACGAGTCGCATGCCATCCCACAGGAAGTCCGTACTCGCGTACCCCCCATTGAGCTTCCGAATCCGCCGACCGAACGCGTCGTATTCGAAATGCGTCGTCCCGATGCCAAGCCGGTCCTTCGTTACGACGGTCTTCAACTGGTTCCAATCGTCGTACTCCAGAACCAGCTCTTTAGCCGGCCCGTGACCGCTCAACTTACGAACCAGCCGCCCATATACGTCGTACTCGAAGCGCTTGTCCTCGAACATCTTGAGCCGGTTGTGCTCAACAAAGCCTCCCGGGTGATCGCTCGACACCAGGTTCGCCGCAGCATCCCAGCGAAACACTTCCGACGGCAATCCCGGCCCGGCCGCCTGTTCAATGCGGCCTGTCGGGTCATACCGATAACTCGTCATGCCATAGCGCAGATCCCGCTTCTGGATCACATCGCCCGCAGCGTCGTATTGCCATTGCTTCGCAAGCAACTCGTCCGCCACCCTGCCTCGCTGCGCAACGTGCCGAGCACGACGACCAACCGCGTCGTACCCGAAGTGACTAGTGAGCTTGCCTTGCGTCCGCAGAACTTCCCGATGCAGATCATCGCGCTCTATGTCGGCAACTGCAGTACCGTCAACGCGAATCTGGTGCACGTGCCCCGAACCGTAATGCAGCCAGTCGATCGTGCGCTCGCCTGAGATCGTCGTGCTAACGCGATTACCAAGCTCATCGTAGGTATGCGCAAGCCAGCCCGTAGGCGTGTATTCCTCGAGCACCTCTCCGCGCGCCCCGTACTTCAGGCTGACCCGATTCTTCAACGACTGACCACGAGCCGCCAGCGTGTACAACTCGGCCGACGCGATTCGGCTCGCCTTGTCGTACAGGTATTCACATCGCTCATGCGTGGCTTGCTTCGCCGTCAGTCGGCCGATCGTATCGCGCTCGTATCGCGTCTCGATCTCTCCATCCCGCACGATCGTGCCTTGGCCGCACACATCGTATTCGTATGTGCGCTTGTGGCCGTCAAGCCCGATCTGCGCAGCCACCAGGTCGCGACGATCATACTGAAAGCGATACGACTCACGATTTTCGTTGGTCAAGCTCGCCAGCCGGAACGCATCGTCGTAGCCGAACCGCACGACACGATCAGCAGCATCCGTTCGAGACAACAACAATCCCCGCGGATTGAGCTCATAACGCGTGCTGCGCTGATTCGCATCAACAACCTCAACGAGACGTCCAGCCACGTCATAAAAGAACGCCTGACGAGCACCATCCGCCGTCCCGATCCCCGTGACCCGCCCCATGGCATCCGTTTCGTACACGGTCGACTGCCCGGCCGCATCAGTCACACGCGCAAGCGCCCCACGAGCGTCATACGCAAACCGCGTAACCTTGCCGGAACAATCGGTATACGACGTCAACTGCGCACGGCCATTCCACTCGAGGAACTTATACCCACCCCGCGCATCACGAATCGTATGCACGAGCCCGCGCTCGTCCCGGTGATACTCGGTCGCGAAGCCCGCCGGATCGCGCGTCATCGTCAGGTTGCCGAGATCGTCGTAACGATAAATCCAGCGCGAATTAGCCGGATCGGTTTCCGCCACAGGCAGGTCGTAGTACCCATTCCACTCGGTCCGCTCGACCTGGCCCAGCGCATCGATGCGCTGAGTCTGACGCCCTCGCTCGTCGTATTCGAAACGGGTCGTATGCCCGGCCGGATCGGTCGTACTGACCAACTGCCGCTTTGCGTTCCACTCCAACTGCCACACATGGCCTTCGGCATCCGTATGGCTCGTCGGCTGCTGATCCTCATTCCACGTCCAGCGCGTCACGCGACCGATCTGGTCGGTGATCGTCACCGAACGCTGAACGAGATCCGCGTTGAACGTGTACGCTTCGCCGTCGTTGGTCCAGTGGCGCACGACGCGCGCGTCGCGGCCGACACCCTGCCATGCATAAAAGCACTGCAGGCCGCCACGCAATGTGTGCTGGACCATCAGCCCATGCTCGTACGCAAAGCGTCGCCCGATATGGCCGCTACGATCGGTAACGGCCACCAGTTCGCCGGCGTTGCTGTACGCGTAACGCACCAGCGTGTCGGGTTGTTCACCGTCAACGCCACGGGTCAATTCGATCGCGCCAATACGTTGCGGATGCAACTTGTCGTAGGACAGTGTCAGCAAGCGACCGGCGCTATCGTGCAACCGTACGGGCCGCGCAACCTCATCGTGAGATTCTCGTTCAACCTCGATCCAGTTACCGTTGCGATCCTCGAGACGCCACAGCTTGAGCGTCTCTCCATCCGCATCAGTACGAGCACGGCCGAAATCGCGATACACACCGTCGACCGTCTCGACCACGTAGTGGCCACCCTCGGTGCAGATCAGGTAAATGCCTTCCGGCACGCTGAAATGGCTCTCACCCGGCGACACAGCGGGGAACACGATATCGCGCCCCTGCTCGTCCCAGTACGTGATCGACACCACCTCGCCATGTTCACGCGCGAGCCGCAACTCGACGCTGATCGGCACGCTCCATCCCGTCCCGAACAGGCTGTCGGCACGATCATCGAGACTGCTATAGAAGCGTTGCCAAACGATCGGCAGCGGCCCGGGCAAGACGAAGTCGGTATCGTCCGTGCCATCGAGAACCTTGCTGCCGGTAATTACGTTGACCGGATGCCCCGCCGACGGCCTCGCCAGACTACCCAGCCAGGTACCGAACGCACCCGCGGCGAAATTCATCGCGATACACGGCACCTTGCTCTTCAGGAAGTCCCCCCAGCTCATCTTCCCGCGGCCGCACACCGCGAGCGCGATACCGAGCGCCGCCCCCAGCCACCCGAGCCGAGTAGCCGACTTCACGTCCCGCACTCGCTGCGTCCCGCCGCCGATGAAAACGTTGTCCGAGCCTTCGGCAATCGTCCCGTCACAGGTCGTCTTGTCGCCAACCCGCGCAGCCGGCTGATCGTTGATATAGACGCTTCCCGACCCGTCGGCAATCATCTGCGGCCCGGGATGGTCGGTACACGCAACGGTATCGAGGTCACCCGGCTTCGCCGCCCGCGCCGCCGGCTTGTCGTTGACGTAGACGTTCCCCGACCCGCTCGCGATCTTGCCTTTGATCTCGGGCGGCACGATCGAATTGGCGAGCGACTTCGCGCCATCGTCGATGGCGTCGTTCATGCCGCTCGCTTCCATCAGCGCGCCCGAGCCGACCGCCACGCCCACACCGATCGCAATCACGAGCGGCGTCGCCAACCCTGCCGTGCCGATCTCGAGCGCAGCGAGGCCGACGAATATCAGCCCCTCCATCGCCTCTGCCACCAACGCACCGACGATGGCCCCGCCGACCACCGACCCGACCGTGCCGACGAGTTCACCCATGAACGACGTGTGCTGGATCGGATCTTCGAAGCGAGCGGCCGCGAAGTTTTCCGCGCTCACGACGCGTCACCCGGCCCGAGCAGGGACGGCCGGGCCGCACGTGGCTGGAAACTGGCAAGCATGCGTTCGGCGATCGCCTGCTGCTCTTCGGTCAGCGGCGCCGCGCTGGTCAACGTCATCACGAGCACGCGGCCGGCGTCATCCGACGGAAACATCGTCTGCACCTGATGCCAGAGCCTGCCGTCCCGCTCGAGCGTGGAATCGATCTGAATGCCCGCCCGGGACCCCACCGTCACCGGCCGACGCGCCTTTTCGGTCAGCATCTTGGCATCGCGCGACGCCACTTCCCATTCGCGCGCGACGAACGCGTCGAGATTCTCCCCGTCGCGCAACCGCCCGCGGGCGATCACGAGATTGAGGCCGCCGGGGCCGGCATTCATCATCAGGATGTTGACCGTGCGGTCGAGCGCCGCGTCCGGCAGTTCGAAGGTGCCTTCGTGGATTGCGTAGTGCATGGCTGGTTTCGTTCGTATTATTTGTTGAGATCGATGCGCGTGCCGTTGACCATCACGCCGTCGTCGGTCATCAGGATCACGGAGCCCTTGTGCTCGAGGCGAATGCCTTCCGGCGCGAGCGAGATCGAGCTGTCCATCACCTTCAGCAGGATGCCGCGCTCGGCCATGTGGACCTGCGTGCCGCCGCCGCCATCCTTGGCCGGCGTCATCACCTCGACGGTGGTCGCGGTCGTGCTGCGCTTCTCGGCGATCGTCTCGGTCAGGTTGCCCTGCGGAATCTGCTTCTCTTCGCTGCCCGTCGCCACCAGCACGGTACGCATCGGCCCCAGCACCTTGTGCGTCTCGCTGTTCTCGACGACGGTGTTCATGTCCTTCTGCGCATGCATGAAGAATTCCTGCATGCCGTTCGTATCGGTCATGCGGATCTCGTTCGAGCCCTGCCCCTTGTGCGTCTGGCTCTTGATCCCCATCGTCTGGCCCGCCGCACCGTGGTACGGGTTGCCTTGTTCGCCGTTGAACACGCGGCCGACGATCACCGGGTTATCCGGATCGCCCTGGTTGAACGCGACGAGCACTTCCTGCTTGATCCGCGGAATCGCGGCCGCCCCCCAGCCGTCGCCCGCCCACGGTTGCGACACACGCACCCACATCGAATCGGAGCCGTCCTTCTTGCCGCGCCGGTCCCACGGGAAGTGCACCTTCACGGCGCTCCCGTTCGTGAAGATTTCCTCGCCCTTCGGCCCGACGACGATCGCCGATTGCGTGCCGTGAATCACCGGCTTCGGCGTGCCGCGCGGCGCACGATACGGCACCTTCTTCGGCAGCAGCGCGAAGCTGTTGCGGTACGGCAGCTTCGCGCTGTGCTGCGTGTAGTCGTTCACCGCCTCGTGACGCACGTGCAGGATCACGTATTCCTGGTTGTTCTCCAGCACCGGGTGATTCGCCACGGTGACGGCGCCCGCCGTGGTCATGCGCCACGCGTAGCCGCCGCCGGTATAGCGGTGGGCCTGCGCCTCCTCGGCCTCCATCGCGAAACGGGCGTAGCGGTTGCCGTCGTCGCCATGGTCGTACAGCGACTGATGCTCGAACCGCTCGGTCGCGTCGAGCCGCGCGTGCTTGAGGTTCTGCGGCCCGGCCTCCACCAGCATCAGCGGCGACGACGGATTCTGGTGGTTGAAGTCGCGGAACGTAACCTTGCCGACACCAAAGCGCCGGCCTTCGTGCAGCTGATCGATGCCGCTGTCCTCACTCGCCTCGGTGGCCGCGAACGGCACGGTAGCAAGCCCATCGATCGGGCGGAACAGCAGGTTCGAATCGCCGATCACCAGGATGTGCTTGTCCTTCTCGTAGCGGTGCGTCCAGACCAGCCCCTCCTGCTCCATCAACCGCGCGCAGAAGTTGAAGTAGCTCTCCTGGTACATCACGACGTACTCGAGCGGCTTCTGATTCGTCCGAATATCGAACACGAAGTCGGAGAAACCGTGCTCCTGGAAGATCTCGGTGAGGATGTCCTGCACGGTCTTGTTCTGGAAGATCCGGCAGTCGGTCGAGCGTGTCAGGAACCAGAACCACGGCACCGCCGTCAGGTGATATTGCGTGACGTTGCCGGGGTTGCCGGCCCGGTCGAACGACGCCACGTAGCCGTCGAAGTAACGGTCGTTGTCGGCGGCGCCCGATGCGACGACGCGCTCGAGCGTCGACAGGCGTGCCTGCTGGTCGAACCGGATCTTGACCTGCTGGCCGATCAGGTCCTCGGGGCGCAGGTCGTGGCGATGCGACAGCAGGTCGAGGTGGATCTCCGGCAACCGGTTCACGTGCTCGTCGACGACGGCGGCGCTGACCAGCAGCACGTCCGGGCCGAGCGGCGTATCGAGCGTCACGTAGCGGTTGAGCTGGGTCAGGCGCGCGGGGTTGGCGGCGCCGTTGATCGCCTCGGCGATCGCGCCGGGCGTCTTGTCCATCAGCGAGAAGCCAGTCTGCGCGAGCTGCATCGCACGCTGGACGGTGTCGACGTGCCCGGCCAGGCCCGCGAGCGGCCCGAGGCTGCCGGCGACACTCGATGCGATCGGGCCGGCGAGGCCGCCGAGCGCACTCAACGAGCCGAATCCACTACCGCCCAACCCAGTGGGAATACCGCCGTTCGGAGCGAAACTCATTCTTGTTCCTTGCTTGTGATCTCAGGTTCCGTGGGCCGGCTGGCCGGCCCGAAGCCCCGATAATGTAGGACAAAACCCGACCGCGTGAAAGACGCCCGCAAACGTTTCCGTTCAGGCCCCCGATAATGCTGACACCAGCCGGCAACTGGCCGGCCACGCGCGGCAGCGCACGCCGAAGCACCACGCCAGCAGGCACGGAGCACGACACAATCTGCATGAAACGTGTGACAGATCCGTACGGGGCGAGGCATCGCCTCCCGTCACGATGAAATAGTGGGAACCCTCGGGAAGGAAACGGGCGCAGGCAGGCGCTACGGCGCCGCTACGCTATATCGGTCATCGCGATCGATCGCATGATTTCCGGCGCTTGCAAGCGCCTTTCACCCACTCCAAGGAAAACCGCCCCGGTCACCGCGGCGACACCACGATCGCCGCCCGCCGGTTCTGCGCCCGCCCTACCGGCGTCTTGTTGTCGCCCACCGGATCGCTCTTCCCCTTCCCGACGATCGCGATGCGCTTCGTGTCCAGCCCGACGTCGACCAGTTCAATGGCAACGACCTCCGCCCGCCGCCTGGACAACTCGAGGTCATACTCGTCCACCCCTTCCTGGTCCGAGTATCCATAGACCCGTACCCCGTTAATTCCCGCGGACCTGAGCGTGCGACCGATCCTTTCGACGATCCGCCGTACATCGGGCTTGAGGTTGTAGCGATCGAAATCGAACAGGATCGGCCCGGTCGAGCCGAACTCGAAACCCTGCTGGGTTTCCTGGAAACCGGCCGACTTGAGCACGGTGACCTGCGTCTGCGTCAATCCACGATGAAGCGGCGGCGCCTTGCAGCCTCCCAGCAGCATGCACAAAAGCAGCGCGCTGCCGACGCACAAGCGCCCAATACCCACCGGAAACGTGTTGTTCATCATTGACCCCTTCGATTGCACCCGCATCGCGAGCGCTCCTTCAACCCACTGCCGCGGCCTCGCCCGCAGCGTGAAACGATGAACCTCAGGCCGCCCCCGCGACCCCTTCCGCCAGTTGCCACGAGCCTGGCCGGGCGCGCTTGGCACGGTACATCGCGGCATCCGCCGCCCGCAGCAAGCCGCTCGCATCCGACGCGTGATCGGGATACAGCGCAACACCGGCACTCATCATGGTGGCCACCACGCGGCCGTCGGACAGCTCGATCGACGGCGCCATGCCGGACAAGATCTCGTCAGCAATACGACATACGCTACCCGCTTCGCGCACGGCCGGCAGCATCACGGCGAACTCATCGCCGCCCAGGCGCGCGACCAGGTCGGCCTCACGCACCTGCGTGCGCAGCCGTGACGCGATGCCGATCAGCACCGCGTCGCCGGCGTCGTGGCCGAGACAGTCGTTGATTTCCTTGAAGCGGTCGCAGTCCAGATACAGGATCGCGACCCGCTGCCCCGTCACCCCGGCTTCGCCGAGGGCGATCGCGAGGCGCGACTCGAACTGCACGCGGTTCGGCAGCCCCGTGAGCGCATCGTGGGTCGCCTTGTGTTCGAGCGAGGCGTTCTCGTCGCGCAGCGTGTTCTGCCAGTCTTCGAATTCGTCGAGCAATGCATTGAAGTCGTCGCCGAGCTGGTTGAGCTCGGCAATCGCCGCGGGCTCGACCCGCTGCGCGAACGCACGTTCGCGCCGCACCGCGTGGGCGACGCCGGCCAGCGCGCGCAACGGAGAAACGATGTTGCGCAGCAGGCGCTTCGAGCTGACATACGCACCGATCACGCTGACGGCCAGGCAGCCGAGAATGCCGCCCACGCCGCCAAGCAGGAATCCGAAGAACTGATGGCCACGGCCGCGCACGACGACGTGGCCGACGATGATGCCGTCGTGCACCACCGGTGCGCTCACGGGCCCGGGCAGCGCGAAGTCGGCGACGACCCGCTCGAGCCGCGCGATCCCGCTGCCGGCGGGCAACTGCCACGTCGCGAACGGCTCGTCCTTGCTGTCCGTGACCACCACCTGCGCGACGTCCTCGTCGCTGGCGATCAGCCCGATCGCCTCGGCCGCCGCAACGCGGTCGCCGAACACGAGCGCCGCCTCGACCGTATAACCGAGCGAGCGGGCCAGCAGGTTCAGGTTGTTGTCGGCATACGCTCGCAATGCGATCACGGCCACGACGATCAACGACACGGCGGCCATCGCGACGGCGACGAACGCGAGGCGCAGGTGCGCGCGACGCAGCACGCTTTGCAGCGTCGGGCGCGACACGCGCGACAGGGAAACGGGCGTGGCGGGCCGTGTCATGGTGCCCCCGGCCGTCGCGCAAGATTGAGCACGTTCGGATGCACGCGCACCCCGCTGCGTGCGACGGCGTCGAGATTGATGTCGAACGACACGCGTTCGCCGTCGACGTTGAGACAGAACATGCCGCCCGCGGTGCAGGATGGATCGTGTTCCGAAATCGTCAGCACCGGATGGCCGGCCACCGCAGCTCTCACGCGCGCTCTCTCATCTGCGCTCAGGTTGCCGAGATAGACGATGTCGCAGGCGATGCCGAGCGCGGGATCGTCGAAGCGCACACGCTGCACGTCGAGCAGCGTCGAGCCGGCCTGCAGCGTGTCGGTCAGGCCGCTTGCATAGTCGGGCCGGCCCGTGACGCACAGATGCAGGCGCACGGGTGTGGTCGGCCAGTGGGTGAAGCTGACGATGCCCAGCACGACCTGACGCACGGCCGTGTCGTGTGACGCAACTGCGGAATCGGCGGGGGTGGGGCTCGCGACGGCAACCATGCGCACCATGTCGACCGGATCGACAGCCTCGGCGGAAGCCCCGGCGAGCACGGCCTGTGCGGCCCCCAGAACGCAAACGATTGCGACCAGCGCGTGGCGCAGCGGAGCGGTTCGACCGGGACGGCCGGGCGCCGTTCGCGCGGCGATTGCCGCCGCGCCCGCTGGCGTCGCTGCAGTCGCGAGACTGGCAGCCGACGCGCACACTTTCGCATCCATGATGGCAACATCCGCTGGCGTCGCTCCGGCGCTGCCTCCCGCCTCCCTCCATGCGCGTGCAGGCACCGAATTACGCGCATGATGGCTTCATCTTAGGTAAAAATTCGCATCACCAACCAGTGGGAAACACCCGCGAGAAACGGTGGAAAGTATGCGGAATAGGCGCTTTGCGCGAGGATGTGCCTGCCGGTCTCGATCCGGTGTCGACGTCGGGAAATTGATCAGCGGATTGGGCGGACGCGCACGCCAAACTTCATACGTTCTGTCGCGCGATGCCACCGCCGATATCGATATCTCGCACGACGGCTTGCTCAATCGCCCCCCTGTCTGCCGGAACACCGCGTCCGCCATCGTCGGCGTAACATCCCGCGCTCGACAATTCGGCATCGAATGCGCGGAGACGCGCCGTCTCCGGTTGCACGACAACGGCCGCTTTGCGGAGGTGCCCGATATGCACGCGCCCATGCAGCATGGGGAAGCGGTTCAAGATGAATTGAACAGACAGTGAACGGCTATCGTTCGTCGGCTTCCTCGACGAATACCTCGAACCACGCGTTCATCACAGCCCAGAAATCCACGGGCTCGAGTTCGGCCGGGCGCTCGTGCCACCCAACCCATCCCACCGCCCTGCCATCACCGGCCGCTTCACCCGGAGCAACGCACAGCCAATCGCCGCTGCCGTTATGAAATACGGTCCGCACGAAATCCGGGTTCACGCCGAGCTTGCGTATCTCGGCGGTCGTCAGATCGAGCTTGTCCGCGAGTGCAGCCTGATCGGCAAGCGGCAACGGCCCCATCGAATTCGCGGGAAAGAACGTCCAGCCGTCATGCACGGTCTGATGGAAAAACCGCAGCTCTTCAGGCAGTGCAGTCCAGCGTGGCGCATCAACCGGGCCCCGCTCGCGCAACGGCGCGCGACCGATGAAGAAATTCAGGTCGTCGTGCTCGACCGTGTACGGATACAGCAGCATGACGTCGCCGCCGTCGTTGCGGAGCACGGCCGGACGGGCGAGCTTGTCGCGAAAGAACTGCGCGACGGCCGGCAATCGATCGATGATGCCGGCCCACATCCGCACGAGTGCATCCGCCCGAACGTCGTCCGGCACAGCGAGCAGCGTGCGCCATGCGGGCGGCACATCGACATCGGCCGGGATCTCGTCCGCCGCGAGCCAGACACTACCGGTTGCCCGGAAGCGCTTCAACTCCGCCGCGTACCCCGCTGCGGACAACTCGATCATCGCGCGTCACCCTCGAATGCCGGAATCCGCGCATTCCACTGCCCGCGTCGGTGCGACGATCGCGAATCGTCGCGCGCGGGCCAGCGGCCATGCGCAGGCCGCATGCGTCCTCTTGGTGCCTCACGCCGCCGCGAGTATGCTTGCAGTTCGAATGATCTCCAACCCGGGTGCACACGCCTCGTCACCGGTACGCGCACCGCCAACCGTCTTTCACCACCATCGATGGATTTCGACGTCATCGTTCTCGGCGCAGGCATCGTCGGCGTCTCCGCAGCACTCCACCTGCAGGATCGAGGGCGCAAGGTCGCCCTCGTCGATCGCGGCGCACCCGGCGAAGGCACGAGCTTCGGTAACGCGGGGCTGATCGAGCGTTCGTCGGTCGAACCGTATCCGTTCCCGCGCAGCCCGTTCACGCTGATGCGCTATGCGCTGAACCGCTCGACCGATCTCTACTGGCACAGCGCATCGCTGCCCGCGTTCGCGCCATGGCTTGCACGTTTCTGGTGGGAATCGGCGCCGCTGCGTCACGCGGCCGCGTCGCGCGACATGCTGCCGCTGATCGAGCGCTGCATCGTCGAGCACGACGCGCTGATCGCGCGGGCCGGCGCCGGCGAGCTCATCCGCGCGAACGGCTGGCTGGAGGCGTTCCGCACACCGGCCGCATTCGAACGCGGCGTGGCCGAAGCCGGACTCTCCGCGCGCCGCCACGGGCTCGGCATCACACCGCTTGATGCCGCCGCGCTGAGCGCGCACGAGCCGAGCCTCGCGCCCGGCTTCTGTGGCGCGCTGCACTGGCTCGATCCGAAAAGCGTCGTCGATCCGTCCGCGCTCGTCAAAGCGTACGCACAACTCTTCGTGCAAGGCGGCGGCACGCTTCTGACGGGCGATGCCGCGAGCCTCGACGCCCTGTCGCCGGGCTGGCAGGTCAGCACGCAGGACGGGATGGCCGCCGCGTCGGCCGTGGTCGTCGCGCTCGGCCCGTGGTCCGACACGGTGTTCGGCAAGTTCGGCTACAAGATCCCGCTGCGCGAGAAGCGCGGCTATCACATGCACTACGCGCCGTCCTCGCGCGGCGTGCCGTCGGCACCGATCGTCGATCGTGAATACGGCTACGTGATCGCACCGATGAAGCGCGGGCTGCGGCTGACGACCGGCGTCGAGATCGCGCGGCGCGGCGTGCCGCCGACCGGCGTGCAGCTCGAACGCGCGGAACGCGTCGCGCGCCCCGTGTTCGGTTTCGGGGAGCGGCTGGACCCGCAACCGTGGCTCGGCTTTCGGCCGTGCACGCCCGACATGCGCCCGGTAATCGGCCCCGCGCCCGCGCATCGCGGGCTGTGGTTCTCGTTCGGCCACAACCATCACGGGCTGACGCTCGGCCCCGTCACCGGCCGCCTGCTGGCCGAGATGATGACGGGCGAAGCGCCGTTCACCGATCCGGCGCCGTATCGCGCGGATCGCTTCTGACCCGGCAACGCGTCAACGCGCGCTCAGTCGAGCGCGCGGCCGAAGATGCGGATCACTTCGTCGAGATGCTCGGCCATCGCGCGGCGCGCAGCGTCCGGGTCGCGCGCGCGAATCGCATCGAGGATCGCGCGGTGTTCGAGTTCCGACCGGTGCGGCATGTCGTTCGGCATGTACAGCGACTGCAGCCGCTGAAACATCAGGTCGTACTTGTGCGCTAGCAACTGCTTGATCATCAGCGCATACGCGGCGTTGTCGCTCGCTTCCGCGATACGGATATGAAACAGCCGGTCGCCCGGATGCGTGAGCGAACCGCTGCGATTGTCTTCCTGGTTGCGCAGGAACGCCTCGTGGATCCCTTCGATCTGCTCGTCCGAGCCGTGCTTCGCGGCCAGCGACGCCGCTTCCGGCTCGATCAGACGGCGCGCCTGCAGCAGCGCGAACGGCGGGATTTCGGTATCGAGGTCGAGCGCAATGCCGAGTTCGGGATCGATCTCGATGATCGTGAACGGCGTGGCCTTCTCCGCAAGGTCGGGCGCGGGTTCGGGTGCGGCGGCCGGTTGGGGGTGGCGCACCTTCACGCCGTCGCCGACGCGCACGCTCACGAGCCCGCTCACTTCGAGCGCAATCAGCGCCTCGCGCACCGACGTGCGCGACACGCCGAACTGTTCGGCCAGTTCGCGCTCCGGCGGCAGGTAGCTGCCCGGCGGAAAATCGCCGGACTCGATCATCGCACTGAGCTTGTCGGCGATCTGCTGGTAGAGGCGGCGGTTCTGAATCGGCTGGATGGACATACGTTGAGGCAGGTGATCGGTTTCGTTCCGGACGGTCTGACGAATCGAACAGACCGTTCGCGCCTATTTTATATGCCGCGCTTCGCCGCGCCCGGCACCGCATAGCATCGCGCGGCGGTACCGCCCCACAGCGCGTTGCGCTCGGCCGCCGACAGCCGCGATTCGGCCCAGCGTTCGATGATCGACGCGACTTCGTCATACGACGCGGCCAGCAGGCACACGGGCCAGTCCGACCCGAACATCAGCCGCTGCGGGCCGAACGCGTCGAGCGCCGCATCGAGACACTGCTCGATACGCCGGACGTCCTTCCCGCGCAGGCCGCGCTTCCAGTCGGCTTCGGTCACGAGCCCCGACAGCTTGCATGCGACATGCGGCAGCGCGCCCAGCTCGCGCAACGCGGCGCGCCAGCGCGCGAGCGCCGTGTCGTCGCGCTCGAAATCGGCGAGCGCGGGCTTGCCGACATGATCGAGCACGAGCCAGTGCGCGTCGTGCCTCGCACAAAATACCCACACGTCCCGCAACTGGCGCTCGAACACGAGCACGTCGTACACATAGCCGTTCGCCTGCAGCCACGCGATGCCGCGATTGAAGCCCGGCTCCGCGACGAATGCGCCGGCATCGGCTTCGTCCTGCACCTGGTGACGAAAGCCGCGCAGCTTCGGGCTGCGCCATTCGGCAACACGATCGGCGAGCTCCGGCGCGGCGAGATCCTCCCAGCCGATCACCGCCGCGATGTGCGCATCGTCGCGCGCGAGATCGAGCAGGAACGCCGTCTCGTCGCGCCCGGCGCGCGCCTGCACCGCAATCGACGCGCCGAGTGCCTGCGCATGCATCAGCGGCCAAAGCGCGTCAGGCAGGTAGTCGCGCGCGAGCACCCCCATCCCGGGGCCGATCCACGGGTAATCGGCGGCGCGATAGCGCCAGAAGTGCTGATGGGAATCGATACGCACTGCACCCATGATGCCCTCGTGTCCGGTCGCCGCGGCGGCGGCGACGCAACGTTCAGTCGTACAGCACCGCCGCGATCTTCGGATCGTCGATATTGGTCTTGTCGTACCAGTAGAAACCGGTATCGATGACCTTCGGCAGCTTCTCGCCCTTGATCGCCTTCACGGCTGCCTCGACCGTCTTGTAGCCGATCCCGATCGGGTTCTGCGTGATCGCGCCGGCCATCAGCCCACTGCGGATCGCATCCTTCTGCTGCTTGCCGGAATCGTAACCGACGATCACGACCTTGCGCTTCATCTCGCGCACGCCGTTGACCACGCCGATCGCCGAGCCCTCGTTGGTGCCGAACAGCCCCTTGAGCTTCGGATACGCCTGCAGGATCGACTTCGTCACCTCGGTCGACTTGAGCTGGTCGCCTTCGCCGTACTGCACGGTCACGACCTGCACCTTCGGGTGCGCCGACTTCATCCGTTCGAGAAAACCGTCGCGGCGGTCGATGCCGGTGCGGCTCGTCTGGTCGTGCGCGACCACGGCCACCTCGCCTTCGTCGCCGATCAGCGCGGCGAGCTTGTCGGCGGCGAGCGACGCGGCGGCCTTGTTGTTGGTCGCGGCTGTCGTCACCGGAATGTCGCTGTCGACGCCCGAGTCGAACGCGATCATCGGAATCTTCTCCGCCTGCGCCTTCTTCAGCAGCGGCAGCGCGGCCTTGCTATCGAGCGCCGCGAAGCCGAGCGCGGCCGGTTTCTTCGCGATCGCGGCCGACAGCATGTCGATCTGCTTGTCGACCATCGCCTCGGTTTCCGGACCCTCGAACGTCACTTTCACCTTGTAGTCCTTCGCGGCCTGCATCGCGCCCGATTTCACGGCCTGCCAGAACTGATGCTGGAAGCCCTTCGAGATCAGCGGGATGTAGGTTTCCTGCGCCTGTGCGCCGGCCGTGACGCCGACGGCGAACGTCAGCCCGACGATCGCGTTCAACACCTTGCTCCTGATCACTTCGCGTCTCCTTTTTTCGTATCGACTAAAACGACTGGAACGCCGGCCGGAACCGGCGGTGAAGCACATGCCTGCGTGGCTGCATGTATCAACGGCGCCGCCGGCGCAGGATATCGACATAGACGGCGAGGATGATGATCACGCCCGTCACGACCGTCTGCCATTCCTGCGCGACCGACATGATGCGCAGGCCGTTCGTCAGCACGCTCATGATGAACGCGCCGATGATCGTGCCGACGATGCTGCCCGCGCCGCCCGACAGCGACGTGCCGCCGATCACCACGGCCGCGATCGCATCGAGCTCGTAGCCCTGCCCGAGCGCCGGCTGTGCGGAATTCAGCCGCGACGCGATCAGCAGCCCGGCGATCCCGCACACCGCGCCGCTGAACGTGTAGACCGCGATCTTCCACGCATCGACGTTCACGCCCGACAGTCGCAGCGCTTCCTCGTTGCTGCCGAGCGCGAACGTGTAGCGGCCGAAGATCGTGCGGTTCAGCACGATCGACGCGCCGATCGCGACGAGGAACAGGATCAGCACCGCGTTCGGAATCGGCAGCGCGGGAATCAGGTTGCCGATCAATGAATCCTGCGCGATCGACGTGAAGCCCGGCGTGTCGTTGAAGTAGATCGGCCGCGTGCCCGAGATCACGAGCGACAGCCCCTTGAGCAGCATCATCATGCCGAGCGTCGCGATGAACGGCGGCACCTTCATCTTCGCGATCACGAAGCCCGATACGCTGCCCGACAGCGCACCGAAGAACAGCGCGGCCAGGATCCCGAGCGGCAGCGGCATTCCCCACTTCGTCAGCACGACGCCGGCCATCACCGCGCAGAACGTCATCAGCGTGCCGACCGACAGATCGATGCCCGACGTGATGATCACGTACGTACAGGCGACGGCCAGCACGCCGTTCACCGCGGTGGCCTGCAGGATCGTGACGAGGTTGTCGACTTCGAGGAAGTTCGGCGACGCGATGCTGAAGAACACGATCAGCAGCACGAGGCTCGCGAACGCGAGCAGCTTCTGGCGCGCGGCCGGGTTGAAGAAGCGCGCTCGGAAGCCGGATGCGCCGGGCGGTGTGTCGCCGGTAGCGAGAGGTGGAACGGGATGCGTATCGTTGGACATGATCGTAGGGGCTGAATCAGGACAATACGGTCGACTCGCGCTGCGTCGCGAGCTGCATGATCTTTTCCTGCGTGGCGTCGGCCGCGCGCAATTCGCCGGTCACGCGCCCTTCGCACATCACGAGAATCCGGTGGCTCATGCGCAGCACCTCGGGCAGTTCCGACGAGATCATCACGATCGCCTTGCCCGCGGCGGCGAGCGCGTCGAGCAGCTTGTAGATCTCGCTTTTCGCACCGACGTCGATGCCGCGCGTCGGCTCGTCGAAGAACAGGATGTCGCAGTCGCGCAGCAGCCATTTCGCGATCACGATCTTCTGCTGGTTGCCGCCCGACAGGAGCCGCGCCGGCTGCGCCACCGACGGCGTGCGGATCGCGAGCTGCCGGACGTACGACTGCGCCGTGTCGCGCAGCGCACGCGCATCCAGAAACACGCCGCGGCGCACGAAGCGACGCATGCTCGACAGCGCGATGTTGTTCTGCACGTCCATCCCGACCGCTAGCCCGAAGTGCTTGCGATCCTCGGACAGGTAGCCGATACCATGCTTCACCGCGTCGGCCGGCGTGCGGATCGTCACGGTCTTGCCGTGCACGCGAATCTCGCCCGCGTCGACCGGGTCCGCGCCGAACACCGCGCGCGCGACCTCGGTGCGGCCCGCACCCATCAACCCGGCGAAGCCGAGAATCTCGCCGCGCCGCAGCGTGAAGCCGACATCGCGAATCGCGCGGCCGCGCGACAGCCCGCGCACTTCGAGCGCGACGTCGTTCGCGAACGTATCGGGCGGCGTGCGGGATTCGGTGGCGAGCTGGCGGCCGACCATCATCGCGATGATCGCGTCCATCGACGTGTCCGCCATCGGCACGGTCGCGACGTACTTGCCGTCGCGCATCACGGTCACGCGATCGGCGATCTGGCGCAGCTCGTCCATCTTGTGCGAGATGTAGACGATGCCGACACCGTGCTTGCGCAAGTCGCCGATGATGCGGAACAGCTCGGCGATCTCCGCGTTGTTGAGCGCGGCGGTCGGCTCGTCCATGATCAGCACGCGCGAGTCGAACGACAGCGCCTTCGCGATCTCGACCATCTGCTGCTTCGCCACCGTAAGCCGGCCAACCGGCGTGCGCGGGTCGAGATCGAGGCGCATCCGCGCGAAGATCGCGGCCGCGTCGCGGTTGAGTGCCGCTTCGTCGACGAACACGCCGAAGCGGCCGCGCGGCTCGCGGCCGATGAAGATGTTCTGCGCAACGCTCAGGTGGTTCATCAGGTTCAGTTCCTGATGGATGATGCCGATCCCGAGCGCCTGCGCCGCGCGCGGATCGGCGATCTCCACCGCGCGGCCGTCCATCCGGATCTCGCCTTCGTCGCGCTGGTAGACGCCCGCCAGGATCTTCATCAGCGTCGACTTGCCGGCGCCGTTCTCGCCCATCAGCGCATGCACTTCGCCGGCACGCAGGTCGAAACGGCAGTCGTCGAGCGCCTGCACGCCCGGAAAGCGCTTGCCGATGCCGGTCAACGCAATCAGCGGCGGCGCGGTGTTCGGGTTCGGGTCGGGTTGCATGGATCGCTGCCCTCAGCTGATCGCACGGTCGAGATGCGTGTAGCCGCCGTCGACGAACAGCCACTGTCCCGTCGTGTGCGATGCGCGTTCCGACAGCAGGAACACGGCCGTATCGGCGATTTCGTCGGCCGTCGTGAAGCGCTTGCCGAGCGGCACCTTGCCCGAGATGCCGGCCAGCTTCGCATCGGGGTCGTCGAAGCCGGCGAGCCAGTTCCGGTACAGCGGCGTCATCACCTCGGCCGGAATCACCGCGTTCACGCGCACGCCGTCGTCGCGCAACGCGACAGCCCATTCGCGCGTCAATGCGAGCTGCGCCCCCTTCGATGCGCAATAACCGCTCGTGTTGCCCTGCCCGGTCACGGCCGTCTTCGACGAGAGATTGACGATCGCGCCGCGCGTCGCCTTCAGGTGCGGCACGCAGTAGTGCGCCATCACGTAGTAGTGGATCAGGTTGCGCTCGAGCGATGCGACGAACGCGTCGCGCCCGGCATCGAGCCCGATGCTGTCGTTGACGCCCGCGTTGTTGACCAGGCCGTCGAGCCGGCCGAAGCGCGCGATCGTTTCCGCGACTGCATCGCGGCATTGCGCATCGTCCTGCAATTCGACCGAGATGCACGCGGCACGCGGCTGCTTCTGCACGAGTGCGCGCCAGAACGCATCGTCGGGCGCGTGGCGCGCGAACACCACCGGAATCGCGCCTTCTTCGGCAAGCCGCATCGAGATCGCGGCGCCGATGCCCGACGCACCGCCGGTCACGATCACGACCTTGTGTTGCAGGTTCAAATCCACTTCGCGTCTCCGTCGTTCATGTTGTCGGCACGCTCAACGCGTGTCAGCCGCGGAACCGGTATTGCTCCAGCGATTCGGGTTTCATCTCGATCGAGAAACCGGGCGCCGTCGGCGGCATGTACGCCGCGCCGCGCACGACGCACGGTTCGACGAAATGCTCGTGCAGGTGATCGACGTATTCGGTCACGCGCCCTTCCTTCGTGCCGGCAATGCAGATGTAGTCGATCATCGACAGATGCTGCACGTACTCGCACAGGCCGACGCCGCCCGCATGCGGGCACACGGGCAGCCCGTACTTCGCGGCCATCAGCATCACCGCGAGAATCTCGTTCACGCCGCCTAGCCGGCACGCATCGATCTGCACGACGTCGATCGCACCGCGTGCGATGAACTGCTTGAACAGCACGCGGTTCTGGCACATCTCGCCGGTCGCGACCTGCACGGGCGCGATCGCGTCGCGGATCTTGCGATGCCCTTCGACGTCGTCGGGACTCGTCGGCTCCTCGATGAACCACGGCCGCGCAAACGCCAGCTCGCGCACCCAGTCGATCGCCTCATCGACTTCCCACACCTGGTTCGCGTCGATCATCAGCTTGCGGTCCGGGCCGATCACCTCGCGCGCGATCGTCACGCGGCGAATGTCGTCTTCCAGGTTCGCGCCGACCTTCAGCTTCACGTACTCGAACCCGGCTTCGACGGCTTCGCGGCACAGGCGCCGCAGCTTGTCGTCGCTGTAGCCGAGCCAGCCGGCCGACGTCGTGTAGCACGGGTAGCCGTCGCGCTCGAGCAGCGCGATCCGCTCGGCCTTGGCCGGAGCCTGCCGGCGCAGCAGGTCGAGCGCTTCGTCCGGCGTCAGGCAGTCGGTCAGGTAGCGGAAGTCGATCGCGCGCACCAGCTCCTCGGGACTCATGTCGGCCACGAGCCGCCACAGCGGCTTGCGTTCGGCTTTCGCCCACAGATCCCACACCGCGTTGACGACAGCGCCCGTCGCCAGGTGGATCGCGCCCTTGTCGGGGCCGATCCAGCGCAACTGGCTATCCGACGTGACGTGCCGCCAGAAGCGGCCCATGTCCGCGCGGATCCAGTCGAGGTCAAGGCCGACGACGAGGTGACGCATCGCGTCGATCGCCGCGCAGCAGATCTCGTTGCCGCGCCCGATGGTGAACGTGAGCCCGTGACCTTCGAGCCCGTCGCGGTCGGTTTCGAGCACGACGTAGGCCGCCGAATAATCGGGGTCCGGGTTCATCGCATCGGAGCCGTCGAGCTGGCGCGAGGTCGGGAAGCGCACGTCGAGGACGCGCATCGATCGAATGATAGGCATGGCGAATCGTCCGCGAAAGGAATTCAGGCCTGCACGGTGCGCTGGCGTTGCTCGCCGAGCCCGTCGATGCCGAGCGTGATCACCTGCCCGGCGCGCAGATAGACGGGCGGCTTCTGCCCGAGACCGACACCCGGCGGCGTGCCGGTCGAAATCACGTCGCCCGGCTGCAGGCTCATGAAGCGGCTCAGGTAGCTGATCAGGTGCGGCACGCGGAACACCATCGTCGCGGTCGTGCCATTCTGGTAGCGATGGCCGTCGACGTCGAGCCACAGCCGCAGCGCATGCGGATCGGGCACTTCGTCGGCCGTCACGAGCCACGGGCCGAGCGGGCCGAACGTGTCGTTGCCCTTGCCCTTGTCCCACGTGCCGCCGCGTTCGAGCTGGAATTCGCGCTCCGACACGTCGTTCACGACGCAGTAGCCGGCAACGTGCGACAGCGCGTCGGCTTCCGCGATATAGCGGCCGCCCTGGCCGATCACCACGCCGAGTTCGACTTCCCAGTCGGTCTTCTCCGAGCCGCGCGGAATCTCGACGTCGTCGTTCGGCCCCGAGATCGCGCTCGTCCACTTGCCGAACACGACAGGCTCCTTCGGCACGTCCATCCCCGATTCGGCCGCGTGGTCGGAATAGTTGAGCCCGATGCAGATGAACTTGCCGACGCGGCCGACGCACGCGCCCAGCCGCGGCGTGCCTTCGACGAGCGGCAGCGACGACGGCGGAATGTCGCGCAGCCGTGCGAGCGAGGCTGGCTCCAGCGCGGCGCCGGCGATGTCGTCGATCACGCCGGACAGGTCGCGAATGTGGCCCTGCGCATCGAGCAGGCCCGGCTTTTCATGGTGTTTGTCGCCAAATCTCAGCAGTTTCATGTCGTGTCGTGCGGAAACGGAAAGTGAAGGGGAAAGCGTGGTCAGTTCGACCAGCCGCCGTCGATCAGGTGGATCGCGCCGGTCGTGAACGCAGCTTCGTCGGATGCGAGGTACAGCGCGAGCGCGGCCACTTCTTCCGCGCTGCCGATACGGCCGATCGGCTGGCGCGCGACGAACGCCTGACGCACCTCGTCGGTCGACACGTGGCGCGTGCGCGCCTGGTCCGCGATGCGCTGCTCCAGCGACGGCGATTCGATCGTGCCCGGGCAGATCGCGTTGCAGCGGATGCCCCGCTCGACGAAATCGGCGGCCACCGCCTTGGTCAGGCCGATCACGGCCGCCTTGGTCGTGCCGTAGACGAAGCGGTTCGGCACGCCCTTCACGCTCGACGCGGCGGACGCCATGTTGATGATCGACGCGCCGCCTGCCTCGAGCATCGCGGGCAGCAGCGCGCGGATCAGCCGGTACATCGACGTGACGTTCAGGTTCAGCGAGAACGCCCATGCGTCGTCGTCGCAGTCGAGGATCGAGCCGTGGTGCACGAAGCCCGCGCAGTTGAACAGCACATCGAACGCGCGCTCGCTTGCGGCGAGCGCCGCGACGTCCTGCGCATCGGTCACGTCGAGCCGCCGCGTGGTCAGCCGGCCGCCCGCGCGTTCCGCGTCGGCCTCGAGCCGCGCGAGCGCGGCTTCGTTGATGTCGGTCGCCAGCACGTCGGCGCCCTCGCTCGCGAACCGCAGCGCGGTCGCGCGCCCGATACCCTGCCCGGCCGCCGTGACCAGCGCGCGCTTGCCCTGCAATCTCATGAGCAACTCTCCCGAAAAGCCGGCCACCCGTCGGCCGATTGGCACAAAGGACTAAAGGTCCAACCAATCATAGGAAGTGATTTCGCGTTTGTCACGGAATCGGGATTCAGTATTTACCCGGGTGGGGAAATCGGGCGGTTGAGCAAGGATCCGGCGTTCGACGGCGCCCGAGAGCATGTCCCGAGATCCGCGCATGCCCAATACCGGCGGGCCATCCAGGCGTTCATTCGCATCCGTCCGGGCGCGACGCCACGCCAAACTGACAAAAAAGTCATGTTCACGTCAGGGTCTCAACGGGATGCGCGCGCCATCATGGCGTACCGGACTGCGCTTCCGGTCCATCACCTCCCCGCCCGCGTTCGGTCCCTGCGGGCACCTCCGTCCCCCGGCGATGGGCTCCGTGACTGGGCGAGCAGACACGGCGCGCAGGCCGATTTCCCGCCCCGGACTTCGCGTCCGGGGCGTTTTTGTCTGTGGTTTCCAAGAAAATAAGCTTGGATTGTTTCTAAATCGGCAAAAGGTAATTTGAGCCAGACAGGATGTTTTTTCCGGTCACAGACGCTTACATTTAGCGCACCACTCATGGAAACCGCTACGGATTCGCCATCGGGTAGTGACATCCACTGCCACGGCCGAACCGCACGAGCTTTAGGAAACGGCAAAATGAAGGCCTCCAAATCCCTGCCTGCGCTCGATCCCGCCGACGTCCACGTCGAAATCCTCGAACGTTCCGATACGCTGCTCGTCGTCCGCTGGGTCGAACCCGGCCGCTGCCACTACGGTGAACAGCGCTGGCGCCGCCGCTTCGCGCAACGCACCGGCACCTGCGCGCTGTCGCGACAGGTGATCCACCGTGGCGACGAAGTCTTCCGCCCGGCCGAACGCCCGGCGCCCGCGAACGCGGCCGCGATGATCTCCGCCGCCGAAGTACTCGCGCTGGCCGGCGGCAGGTAAATCCTGCCGGCCGCGCGTCACGGCACGCGGCACCCAACGCTGCACCGGCCTAGAAGCGCCGGTCTAATTCCCCCGCTTGTCTGCCACGCCTGCGCGCACTATCTTTACACCACTCAATGTAATGATTACGTGCCGCGGCCTCCCGGTCGCGCCGATGGAGGCAGACATGCATGCATGGAGCGCGCGCCACGTCCCGGCGCAGGGTGGCAAGGTCGCGGTCGTGACCGGCGCCAACAGCGGGCTCGGCTGGCAGCTCGCGGAAACGCTGGCCGCGAAAGGCGCGACGGTCGTGATGGGCTGCCGCGACGCCGCCCGTGCCGAGCAGGCGGCCGACGCGATCCGCAGGCTCCATCCCGATGCCCGCGTCGAAGTCGACGCGCTCGACCTCGCCGATCTCGCATCGATCGCACGCTTCGCGGCCGATGTGGCCGAGCGCCATGGCCGCGTCGATATCCTCTGCAACAACGCCGGCGTGATGTTCCTGCCACTGCGCCATACGCACGACGGCTTCGAGATGCAGTTCGGCACCAACCATCTCGGCCACTTCGCGCTGACCGGCCATCTGCTGCCCGCGCTGCGCGCCGCGCGCCGTGCGCGTGTCGTGACGATGTCGAGCGGCTTCAACCGCGGCGGCCGGATCCGCGTCGACGACCTGCGCGCCGAGCACCGCTACAACCGTTATCTCGCCTATTGCGACAGCAAGCTCGCGAATCTTGTATTCGCGATCGAGCTGCAGCGCCGATTCGAGCGCGCGGCATTCTCCGGGATCAGCGTGGCCGCGCACCCCGGCTACGCGGCGACCAACCTGCAGTTCGCAGGCCCGGCGATGGACAGTTCGCCCGCCCGTGCCGCGCTGATGCGCGCCGCGAACCGTTATCTCGCGCAGCCGGCCGACCAGGGCGCGCTGCCCGCGATTCATGCGGCGACCGCACCCGATCTCGCCGGTGGCGCCTATCTCGGG
>NZ_JAAGPO010000150.1:0-27447 GCF_017104825.1 Burkholderia sp. Ac-20345
TCCCGCGCCGGCGCGGGCCGACGTCGAACAGGCGGCCGACGATCACGAAAAACAGTGGGACGAGGAACACCGCGAGCACGGTCGCCGTGATCACGCCGCCCAGCACGCCGGTGCCGATCGCCATCTGCGCGCCGGACGCGGCGCCCGACGCGAACGCGAGCGGCAGCACGCCGACGCCGAACGCGAGCGACGTCATCACGATCGGCCGCAGCCGCAGGCGCGCGGCCTCGAGCGCCGCGTCGACGAGCGACATGCGCTGCGCGACCAGGTCCTTCGCGACTTCGACGATCAGGATCGCGTTCTTCGCGGACAGCCCGATCGTCGCGATCAGCCCTACCTTGAAATAGATGTCGTTCGGCATCATCCGCAGCGTGACGCCGAGCACCGCGCCGATCACGCCGAGCGGCACGACCAGCATCACCGCGAACGGAATCGACCAGCTCTCGTAGAGCGCCGCGAGCGCGAGGAACACGACGAGCACCGACAGCGCGAACAGCATCGGCGCCTGCGCGCCCGACAGCCGCTCCTCGAACGACTGCCCCGACCACGAGAAGCCGGTGCCGGCCGGCAGCTTCCCGGCGAGCCGCTCGATCGCGGCCATCGCCTCGCCGCTGCTGTGGCCTTCCGCGGCCGAGCCGTTGATCGTGAACGACGGAAAGCCGTTGTAGCGCGTGAGCTGCGGCGGCCCGAGCGTCCAGTGCAGCGTCGTGAACGCCGCGAGCGGCACCATCTCGCCGCGCGCATTGCGCACGCGCAGCTTCTTCACGTCGTCCGGATCGAGCCGGTGCAGCCCGTCGGCCTGCACGACCACGCGCCGCACCTGCGTGCCGTGCATGAAGTCGCCGATATAGTCGGAGCCGAACATCACCGCGAGCGTCGTGTTGATCTCGTCCATCGACACGCCGAGCGCGGACGCCTTCGCGCGATCGATGTCGAGCTTCAGCTGCGGCGCGTCCTGCGTGCCGGCGAACATCAGGTCGGCCAGCGCCGGATCCTTGCGGCCCGTCGCGAGCAGCTGCTCGCGCGCGGCGCTGAACGCAGCGTAGTCGAGCCCGCCGCGGTTCTGCAGCCGGAAGTCGAAGCCGCTCGACGAGCCGAGATCGGGCAGCGCCGGCGAGTTCATTGCGAACACCGTCGTGTTCGGCGTGCTCGCGAAGCGCTCATTGATGCGTGCGACGATCGCCTGCACGTGAGCGTCTTCGCTCTTGCGCTCCTTCCAGTTCTTCAGCGTGACGAAGATCATCCCGCCGTTCGGCCCTTCGCCGTACAGGTTGAAGCCGCCGAGCGCATACGTGAACGCGGTCGGCTCGTCGCGGCGGATGGCCGACTCGACTTCCCGCACGCTCTGCATCGTTTCCGCGAGCGGCGTGCCTTGCGGGCGGATCACCATCACCATGAAGTTGCCCTGGTCCTCGTCCGGCAGGAACGCGGTCGGCAGTTGCATGAGCATCAGCCCCGCGACGCCGGTCAGCGCGCCGTACACGACGAGCCAGCGCACCGGCTTCTTCAGCATCTTGCCGACGCGCGTTGCATAGCGCTGCGTCGAGCTCGCGACGAAGCGGTTGAACCAGCCGAAGAAGCCTCGCTTCTCGTGATGGCCGCCGGACACGGGCTTGAGCAGCGTCGCGCACAGTGCGGGCGTCAGCGACAGCGCGAGGAAGGCCGAGAAGCCGATCGACACCGCGAGCGACAACGCAAATTGCCGGTAGATGTTGCCCACCGCGCCGCCGAAGAACGCCATCGGCAGGAACACCGACGTCAGCACCACGGTGATCCCGATGATCGCGCCGCTGATCTGCTTCATCGCCTTGACGGTCGCGTCGTAGGGCCCGAGCCCCTCCTCGACCATCAGCCGCTCGACGTTCTCGACCACGACGATCGCGTCGTCGACGAGGATGCCGATGGCGAGCACCATCCCGAACATCGTCAGCACGTTGATCGAGAAGCCGGCCGCATACATCACGCCGAACGTGCCCGCGAGCGCGACCGGCACGACGAGCGTCGGGATCAGCGTCGCACGCAGGTTCTGCATGAACAGGAACATCACGAGGAACACCAGCACACCGGCCTCGATCAGCGTCGTGACGACCTTGTTCATCGATACGCGCACGAACGACGACGTCTCGTACGGGATCTGGTACTTCACGCCCGGCGGAAAATACGCGGACAGCTCGTCCATCGTCGCGCGCACGCGCTTCTCGGTGGAGACCGCGTTCGAGCCCGGCGCGAGCTTGATGCCCATCCCGGTCGCGACCTTGCCGTTCACGTACGACGGATAGTTGTAGTCGTTGCCGCCGAACTCGATGCGTGCGACGTCGCGCAGAGTCAGCGCGGAGCCGTCGGCCTGCGTGCGCAGCGCGATCGCGCCGAAATCGGCCGGCGTCTTCAGCGGCGCATCGGCGAACACGGTCGCCGCGATCGGCGCGCTGGCCGGTACCGCGCTGCGGCCGATGTCGCCGATCGTCACGCGCGCGTTGTGCGCACGCACGGCCGACGCGATGTCCGACGCGGTGAGGCCGTGCCCGGCCATCTTCACCGGGTCGGGCCAGATCCGCATCGCGTATTCGGCGCCCCAGAACTGCACCTTGCCGACACCCTCGACGCGACGCAGCGCCTGCACGACGTTCGCCGACGCATATTCGCCGAGCTGCACGGCGGTCATCCGCCCGTCGTCGGACGTCAGCGACACCACGAGCTGAATGTTGTCGGCGGCCTTCTCGACCTGGATGCCGTCGCGCCGCACCGGTTCGGGCAGCCGCGCCTCGACCGTCTTCAGCCGGTTCTGCACTTCGACGGCCGCGAGATCGGCGTTCACGCCCTGCTTGAACGTCAGGTACAGCGACGCCATCCCGGCGCTGCTGGTGGCCGATGTGTACATCAGCCCCGGCGCACCGTTCATTTCGCGCTCGATCAGCGCGGTCACCGATTCCTCGACGACCTGCGCGGACGCGCCCGGGTACGTCGCATAGATGCTGACGACGGGCGGTGCGATGTCCGGGTACTGCGCAACGGGCAGCGCGCGGATCGCGAATGCGCCGCCCAGCATGATGAAGATTGCGATCACCCACGCGAAGACGGGGCGATCGATGAAGAAACGTGCCATGGTGGTGTGGTGTTAACCGGTCAGGTTTGACGGGCGGCCGCCTGCGAAGCGGCCGCTGCCGGCGCTGCCTTCGACGGCGGCGCCTTCTCGACGGGCTTGACGGCCGTATCGGGCGCGAACTGCGCGGCGTTGTCGACGATCACGCGCTCGCCGCCCGCAAGGCCGCGCGTGATGCGCCAGTCACGGCCGCTCATCTGGTCGGCCGCGACCTCGACGTCCTTGACCTTGCCGTTCGTGCCGACGACCCGCACCGACGTCCGGTCGGCCGTGCGCAGCAGCGCATCGCGCGGCACGAGGATCGCCCGCTGGTCGACCGCCGTGTCGAGCGCGATCCGCACATACGCGCCCGGCAGCAGCTCGCGCTCCGGATTCGGGAACAGCGCGCGCATCGCGACGGTGTCGGTGGTCGGATCGACCGCGAGATCGCTGAACAGCAGCTTGCCCTTCAGCGGATACGCGGTGCCGTCGGCGCGCAGCAGCGTCACCGCGATGTCGTGCTGCGCAATCCCCGTCGCGCGCCCGCTCTTCACCGCGCGGCGCAACGCGTCGACGTCGGCGGCCGGCTGCGAGAAGTTCACGTAGATCGGATCGAGCTGCTCGACGGTCGTGAGCGGCGTCGCCTGGTCCTGGCCGACGAGCGCACCTTCGGTCACGAGCGCGCGCCGTGCGCGGCCCGCGATCGGCGCGGTGACGGTCGCATAGTCGAGCTGCAACTGCGCCCGTGCGAGCTCCGCCTTCGTGGACGCGACGTCGGCCTTCGCCTGCGTGTCGTTCGCAACAGCCTCGGTGTGGTCGCGCTCGCTCACCGCGCGATCGCGCACGAGATCGTCGTAACGGCGGCGCTTGTCGCTCGCCGCGAGTGCGGCGGCCTGCGCCTTCGCAAACGCACCCTGCGCGGCGTCGCGCGCGGCCTTCAGCGGCGCGGGATCGATGCGGAACAGCACCGCGCCCTGCTTCACTTCCTGGCCTTCCTCGTAGGTGCGCGCGGTCACGATGCCCGCGACCCGCGCGCGCACTTCCGCCTGCCGGTAGGCGTCGAGCCGGCCCGGCAATTCGACGGTCATCGGCACGGCCGTCGGGCGCACCGTCACGACCGTTGCCTGTTTCGCGGCCTCCGGCGCGGCGTCCTTGTCGCCCTTTCCACATCCTGCCAGAGCCAGCACGGCCGCCAGCGCGAACGGCGCCAGCCGGTGGCGCAACAGGGAGCGATTGTTATTCATGTATGACCTCGGATCGTTCGCCGCCGATAAAATGCGGCGGCTCAGGGTGGTCGATTATAATCAGTCACGACTGATTAAATACACACCGTTTCAATCTGACCGTCACACTGTCTCAATAAAACGACAGCGAATTGTAAGGAATTTCAGGACATGGCCCGCAAGACCCGCGAAGAATCGCTCGCCATCAAGCACCGGATCCTCGACGCAGCCGAGCTCGTGCTGCTCGAGAAAGGCGTTGCGCAAACCGCGATGGCGGACCTCGCCGAGGCCGCCGGGATGTCGCGGGGCGCCGTCTACGGCCATTACCGCAACAAGATGGAAGTGTGTCTCGCGATGTGCGACCGCGCGTTCGCGCGCACGTCGGAAGGCTTCGACGCGGGCGAAGGGCTGCCCCCGCTTGCCACGCTGCGGCGCGCCGCGTCGCACTATCTGCAGGAATGCGGCGAGCCGGGCCCGATGCAGCGCGTGCTCGTGATCCTCTATACGAAGTGCGAGCAGAGCGAGGAAAACGGCGCGCTGCAGCGGCGTCGCATGCTGCTCGAATTGCAGATGCTGCGGATCACGAAGGCGCTGCTGCGCCGCGCGATCGCGGCCGGCGAAGTCGCCGCCGATCTCGACGTGCACCTGGCCGCCGTCTATCTCGTGTCGCTGCTCGAAGGCGTGTTCGCGTCGATGATCTGGACCAACCGGCTGCGCGGCAACCTGTGGACCGACGCCGAGGCCATGCTCGACGCCGGCTTCGACACCGTGCGCACGTCCGCCGCGCTGCGCATCCGCGCGCACAAATTGCCGGACTGACGGAATTTGTCGTAATAAATGCTGATTTAACCCGATTTACCGCACTGCGAAACGAATGAGCTGACCCCCTTTAAAATTTTTAACGTTTTGCGGAACATCGGTAGACTGACGCTGTCATCTTTCTTTAGCGTCTTCGTGATAACCGGGTTCGACCCGGTATGCACGCCGCCGTTCGAAGCGGGTCCACCCGCGCGTTGGGTCGAACGGAAACGATACAGGCCCCTGGCGGGGCCTGTTTTGTTGCACGCCCGCCGCCCGCCCCGTCGCTGCCCGACGGATGTGCCGCCGGTGGCCCCTGCCCACACCCCTTTGAACCGCTTTCCTGGATGTGGACACCTTGGTCAAGTCTGACGCTACCCCTGATGCTTTCGCGCCCGGCCGCGCGCAGCGCGTCGTGCGCGCGCTCGTACCGGCCGCCGTGCTCGGCGCCCTCGCCGCACTCGGCCTCGCCGCGCTGCCGGCCGTGTCGCAACTGCCGGGCGCCGTCGACTCCGGCACGGCCGCGCTGCCGCAGCGCGTGCTGTCCGACACGCCGTTTCCCACCGCGCAGCATTTCGTGACGAGCGAACTCGCCCGCACGATCGGCGAGCGCAACGATGCCGGCGAACGCAACGACCGCAGCCACCAGCCGGGCCTGTTCGCACCGCTCAGCGCGCACCGCAACGAGATGCTCGGCTATGCGAACCTGTTCCAGTTCGCGGCCCCTGAAAACCAGCACGGGATGCGCGCGGGCGACATCGAGCTCACGTTGTCCGATACGCTGAACCGTCTCGATGTACCGCCCGAGGTGCGCATCCAGCTCGGCGATCTCGTCAGCGGCAAGGTCGCGATGCGGGCGAGCGCGCAGCGCGGCGACTACTACCGCGTCGCATTCGATACGAATGACGGCACGCCGCGCCTCACCGCGCTCGAACTGCGCGTCGCCGGCCGCACGTTCGGCGCGATCTGGTTCCGCGCGCCGGGCGCCGAGCACGGCGCGTACTACGCGCTCGACGGCTCGCCGCTCGAAGCCGCCGCATTCACGATGCCGGTCAAGTGGACGCGCATCAGCTCGTTCTTCGGCGAGCGCATCCATCCGCTGTCGCAGGCGATGGCGTTCCACACGGGCGTCGATCTCGCCGCGCCGAGCGGCACGCCCGTCAATGCGGCGGCCGACGGCGTCGTGTCGTTCGTCGGCACCGATCCGGGCGGCTACGGCCGCTACGTGATCGTCGATCATGCCGATGGGTACTCGACCTACTATGCGCACCTGTCCGCGTACGCGCACGGCCTCAAGACGGGCGAGACCGTGAAGCAGGGCCAGCGCATCGGCTCGGTCGGGATGACCGGCGCCGCCACGGGCCCGCACCTGCACTTCGAGGTGCGCGTCGCGAACGATCCGGTCGACCCGCTCGTCACGCTCGCGAGCGCGCAGACGGCGCTGTCCGACATGCAGCTCACCGCCTTCCGCCACGAAGCAGCGCAGTGGCGCTTCCGTCTCGCGTCGATCAGCACCGCGCCGTTCGCGTTCGCGCAGAACGATGGGCCGCTGTGGGGCGATTTCGCGACCGACTCGTCAACGCTGCGCGCGGTCTTCAATACGCATTACTCGGCGTCGTGACGCATCTGCCGCCCGCCGCCGCTCGATGAGCAGCGGCGCGCGCGGCCGGCCCTCTACCGTCCTTGTCCGTACTGCCCGCCGGGCCCGACCTGCCCGGCGTACGGCCCACTGCACACATTCACCCGTACGGCTTCACCGGCCATTCGAAACGGCCGCGGCATGCCGTCACCGCGCGGGTTCCGTGTATTCGGCCGCCGCATGCGCGGCACGTTCCGCGCGCGGGCGACGCGACAGCAGCCAGCGTGCCGCGCCGTCGAGCGACGTGCACAGCACCAGATAGATCAGCGCGACGAACAGGAAGATCGGCGCCGGATACACCATCAGCCGGTTGTTCACCTGCGTCGCGACGAACGACAGTTCCGGCACGCCGACGATATACGCGAGCGACGTGTCCTTCACGAGCGCGACCCACTGGTTGACGAACGACGGCGTCATGATCCGGATCGCCTGCGGCAGCAGCACGTAGCGCACCGTCTGCCAGCGCGTGAGCCCGAGCGACAGCCCGGCCTGCCATTGCCCGTCGCCGGCCGCGACGATGCCCGCATGCACCGCATGCGCGAGATACGCGCCGCCGATCAGCGCGAGCGCGCACACGACCGTCGCGAGCCCCGGCACGTCCATGTGCAGCAGCATGGGCATCAGGAAGTAGGTCCAGAAAATCAGCATCAGCACCGGAATCGCGCGGAAGAAGCCGATGAACGCGAGCAGCAGCACGCGTGCGGGGCCGCGCGCGAGCGCCATCGCAACGCCGAGCGCGATCCCGAGCACGGCCGATGCGACGGCCGACGCGATCGCGAGCAGCAGCGACAGCGCGGCGCCGCCGAGCGGCCCTTCCGGAAACGCGCCGACGAGCAGGTACGGCAGATTGGAGAACAGCAGTGAAAAATCCATCGTCAGCGCCCCGCTCCCAACCGGTCGCGCCATTGCGTCGCCGCATACGCGCCCGCTTCGATCGCGGCCACCGCCGCGACGTACAGCACGGTCGCCACGCCGAATGCGGCGAACGTCTTGAACGTCTCGGTCTCGACCTGCCGCGACGCATACGACAGCTCGGCCACGCCGATCGCCATCGCGAGCGACGAATTCTTCACGAGATTCATGTATTGGCCGAACAGCGGCGGCAACGCGATACGCACGGCCTGCGGCAGCACCACGTAGCGCAGCGACTGCATCGGCGTGAGGCCGAGTGCGGCCGCCGCGTCGTGCTGCGCGCGCCGCACGCCGCGCAGGCCCGCTTCGCATTCCTCGGCGACGAACGCGGCCGTATACGCGCTCAGCCCGACCCAGCCAGCGACGAATTCGAACGACGGCCATGCGAGCGTGAACGGGCCGACGCTCAACGCATGGCGCGCGTTCAGCCACGCGATCCACGTGTCGGGCAGCAGCGACGCGACGCCGAAATACCAGAACAGCAACTGCACGAGCAGCGGCGTGTTGCGGAACGTGAGAACGTACGCGGCCGCCAGTGCGCGCGGCAGCCTGCCGCGCGCATGCCGCATGACCGCGAGCAGCAGCCCGCCGGCGGTCGCTGCGACGGCCGACGCGGCCGCGAGGCCGAGCGTCAGCAGGAAGCCCTGCCAGAGCCAGGACAGATATTTGGGAGCCAACCCGAGCATGCTGTGTTACGGGCGCGAAGCGCGCGATCGGAAGAAAACGGAAAGCGCCGCGCGGCCGAGGGTCCGGCCGATCGCGGCGCGCGTGCGATGCGGATCAGGTCTTGTCGCCGATCCGGAAGATGCGCGTGAGCGGTGTCTTCGTCGTCGGCCCGAACCATGCGTCGTAGATCTGCACGGCGCGGCCGTTCGACTCGAGCCCCTTCAGCGTGTCGTTGACGAAGCCGAGCAGGCGCGTCTCGCCCTTCGGCACGCCGACGCCCATGTAGTCGTTCGAGATCGTGAACGCCGGGATCTCGTAGTTCTGCTTGTCGGGCACGTTCGCGAGCAGCCCGATCAGCTTCGGGCCGTCCTGCGTGATCGCCTGCACGTTGCCGGCGCGCAGCGCGGCGAACGCGAACGGCGTGTCGTCGTACGCGACGATCGTCGCCTTCGGGAATTTCTCGCGCAGCGTGATCTCGTTGGTCGTGCCCTTGTCGGCGCCGACGCGCAGCGCGTTCAGTTGGTCGGCCGATTTCAGCACGCCCTTCTTCGCGAGAAACTGCTGGCCCGACGAGAAATACGGAATGCTGAAGTCGACCTGCTTCGCGCGCTCGTCGGTGATCGTGAAGTTCGCGAGCACGAGATCGACCTTGCCGGACGTCAGGAACGGAATGCGGTTCGCGGGGTTGGTCGGCTGGAGCTGCAGCTTCACGCCGAGCTTGTCGGCGAGCGCCTTCGCGTAGTCGACGTCGAGGCCGACGATGTGATTGCTTTTGCCGTCGACATAGCCGAACGGCGGGTTGCTGTCGAACGTCGCGACGCGCAGCACGCCGGCTTTCTTGATGTCGTCTAGACGGTCCGCATGCGCGGCGGTGCCTGCGGTAACGAGTGCAGCCCCGATGAGCCACGTAGCGAGAGTGTGGAATTTCATGAGCACGACCTGATTTGTTATGAAGGCCGCCGCGGATCGCGCGGCGGCCCGGTTCGAAGAACATCGCGACGGAGTGTGTCGTCGCGAAGCCGCTAACGTATCAGCGCGTGCGGCGAATCCGAACCAACAAATGGTGCTTTGCTCAGCGGGTTTCGTGATGAGCCATGAGGGCCGCGGGCACGGCATCGTACCGCGCGCTGCCCGCCGCGCCCCGCTTCCCGCGCATCACCCGGCGAGCGCGGTGGCCGCCTCGTCGATCAGCGCCGCGACGGCCACCGGTTTCGACGCGAGCGACGCATGGCTCGCATCGAGCGTGATGACCTTGCGCGCGTCCATTCGCGCCGACATCCGCTGCTGGTTTTCCGGCGCGATCATCCGGTCTTCGCTCGAGATCTGGTACCACGACGGTTTCACGCGCCACGCGGGCGCGTGGATGGTGTCCGCGAAGGTGCTCGCCACCGGCGCCTTCTGCGTGACGGCCATCACGAGCGCTTCGTCCGACGAAAGGTCCTGGCAAAAGCTCTCGTGGAATTTGTCGGGCTTGATCCACAGATAGCCGTCGCTGTCGGGCGCGAGGTTCGGCGCGGCGGCCGGCAGGTGTTCCTGCGTGATTCCGCCGGGGCTTTCGCCGGCGTCGGGCGCGAATGCGGCAATGAACACGAGGCCCGCGACGTTCGGCAGGTTGCCGGCCTCGGTGATGACTGCGCCGCCGTACGAATGGCCGACCAGCAGCACGGGGCCCGCCTGCTGCGCGACCATCCGGCGTGTGCGTTCGGCGTCGTCGGCGAGCGAGGTCAGCGGCAATTCGACCGCATGCAGCGATTCATGGCCCTTGCGCGCGAGTTCGACGATCACTTTTGCCCAGTGCGCGGCGCCGCCCCAGAAGCCGTGCACGAGCACGATCGCGGGTTTGCTCATCATGACTCTCCTTGACGTGGCATGTCATCGAACCGTCACCGGCCCGGCCGATCCGGACCGTCGCGCGGACATGCAGCAACCAGCATAGGCGAGCCGCCGCGCGCGACCAACCCCGCCGGGGCCGGCGTGAGATGCAGCGCACAAAAAAAGACGCCCGCTGCAAGCAGCGGGCGCGAATCCCAGTCAAGGAGGTGTCACACGAACTACGGGCCCAGATTAAGGAATTCGCCCGTCATGGACAACGAATCGATTTCAATATCGATATGACGGGACACGCTCACGCCGGCACTTCACGGGTCGAGCAGTGGATGCCGCCGCCGCCCGACGCGATGCCGAGGATGTCGACCTGCACGATCGCCCGGGTTCCCGCATACGGCCGGATCGCTGCGACCGCGGCCGCGTCGGCCGCCACGTCGTTGAACTTCGGCATGACGATCGCACCGTTGCACGTGTAGAAATTGATGTAGCCGGCCGCGAAATTCGTCATCTGCAGGTCGGTCAGGCGCGTGCCGGCCGACGTGCCGAAATTGGCCGGCGGCACCAGCTCGACGATCCGCAGCGGCCGGCCGTTCGCATCGGTCTGGCCCGCGAGCCGTTGCCGGTTGGCGTCCGTCAACGCGCGTTCGCCGGTCGAATTCGACGCGTCGTAACAGCACGCGACCACGCCAGGCGCGATAAAGCGCGCGTAGAAATCGACGTGTCCGTTCGTGATGTCGGTCTCGCCGGCCGGGGTTGCCGCGCCGCCGGCACCGCCCGCTCCGCTGCCGCGCGGATAGGTCGCCGTGCCCGGCAGCCAGATGATCTTCCGCACACCGAGCGTGCGCTGCAGTTCGGCGAGCACGGTGTCTTTCGCCGTCGGCAGGAGCGACGCATTCGCGATCACGCCGTTCGGGATGTCGAACAGTTGCGGATTCCGGTTCACGTGCAGCACGGACGATTCGGTGAGGATCGCTGTCGCATCGCCGTCGAATTCGAGCGCGCCGCCTTCGAGCGTCAACGTGCTGCGGATCAGGTTGGCGCCTTTCGTCTGCGCCATCCAGCCCGCCACCGCGCTGTCGCGCCCGAACGGATGGAAGAACTTGCCCGTCTTCGACCGGTTGCTCGCGGCCGCGACCTCCGGCGGAACCGTCGTCCCCGCGCTCAGGCCCGCGCCGTCGGTATTCGCATTGCCCCAGCCGTTGAAATTGAAGCTCACCGCATTCAGCGCGTTGCCGTTCGCCGTGTCCCTGACGAACACGCAACCCGTGTCGCGCAACCAGAAATCGTTGAAGCCGTCGGCGAGCGGGACGAGGTTGATCCCGCCGGTACCCGCGGCACGTGCCGCGTAACGCGCATGCAGGTCGGGATTCGCGGCGCTCGCGGTCCCGAGCAGCGCGCGCGCCGCGTCCAGGTCGGCCGGCAGCACCAGCATCTCGACCGGTTCGGTTGCGCCGATTGCCTTCGCGACGTCCATCAGGTCGGCACGCACGCGGTCGATGCCGGCATCCGGGCTCTGCGGCGTGACGGGCATCCAGATGCCGTCCGCGCCGGACGCAAAGGCCATGTAGGTCGATGCGTGCGGTGCATCTTCGGCCGGCAGTCGATACGTGACCTGCCGCGCCGACGACGTCGCGCCCGGCAACGCGGAAGCCGCGCCGGATGCACTGTCGCCGCCGCCACCGCAGGCTGCCAGACTGCCCAGCAGCGGCAAGCTGAGCAAGGGGGCCGAATACCGGATGAAGTCGCGCCGGCCGGTATCCGGCGTGTGCGGCGAACGCTTGCCTGCGCTTGCGTGGGTACGTCGTTTCGTCATGTTTCAACTCCATTTCGCGGACGGCGCGTGCGTACGCGCCGGCTTCCATCTCGCAAGACGGATTCCGCATTGTTTTCAGTAGTCCGGAATTAACCGCTGCCTGCTACGGTCGTGCGGGCCGGTCACGCATGCCGGCCCGCGGCCGTGCTCAGGCCGGCTGCTGTTGCGTGGTGCAGTGGATGCCGCCGCCGCCCGCGGCGATGCCGTCGATGTTCAGCTGGATGACCTCGCGCCCCGGAAACAGGTCGACGAGCGTGTCGCGCGTATTGCGGTCGGCGCGGCTGTCGCCGAACTCCGGCGCGATCACCGCACGATTGCACACGTAGAAGTTGATATAGCCGGCCGCGAATTCCGCGTTCTCGTACTGGTGCCGGACGTTCTTCGGCCCCGGCAGCACGACGACCTTCAACGGGCGGCCCTTCGCATCGGTGGATTTCCGCAGGATCTCCAGGTGCTGCCGCGTCACCGCGTGATCGTACGACGACGGATCGGTATCGAGCCCCGCCACCACGACGCCCGGGCTCGTGAAGCGCGCGTAGAAGTCGGTATGCCCGTCGGTGATGTCCTTGCCTGCGATGCCCGGCAACCAGATGATCTTCTTCAACCCGAGCAGCCGGCTCAGTTCCGCCTCGCACTGTGCCTGGCTGACGCCCGGATTGCGGTTCCGGTTGAGCACGCAGCTGCGCGTGATGATCGCCGTGCCTTCGCCGTCCACCTCGATGCCGCCGCCTTCGAGCACCAGCCGCGTGTCGAGCAGCCGCACGCCCGCGCGCTCCGCCACGAACGGCGCGACTTCCGCATCCTGGTCGTGCTCCTGCTTGTTGCCCCACCCGTTGAAATTGAAGCTCACGCCGCCGAGCTGGCCCGATGCGTTCTTCACGAACACGGGCCCCGTGTCGCGCATCCACAGATCGTCGATCGGGTGCTGGACGAGCTCGACCGACGAACCGCACAGCCGCGATGCGATCGCATAGTCCTGCTCCCGCACCAGCATCTTGAGCGGTTCGTGCGCGGCGATCACCTTCGCGATCGCGGCCAGGTTCGCGCGCGCAACGGGCAACAGCCGCGCGCCCCAGATGTCCTCGCTCGGGCCGAACGCCATCCAGGTCGCCGTGTGCGGCGCACCTTCGTCCGGCATGTGCCAGGTTGCGCCCTGCTGCGCGTGCGCGGCGCGGCCGAGCAACCCGCCCAGCGCGCCGGCGGCCAGCGCCGCCCCCGATACGGACAGGCCGCGTTTCAACAGTTGACGTCTCGTTGTCATGGCATTCCTCTTTCGCTTGCCGGTTGCTTCGTTTGCTTCGGTTGTTTCAATCGTTCGGTGACTTCGTGATGCGCGGTCACGGTCGCGCCGTCTTGAAGCCGAGCCAGGTCCGGCCTTCCAGACGCATCGCGGCCGGCGATTCCGCGATCGGCGTGAACAACGTACGCCGCGTCGCCTCGTCCGGATAGATGCCCGGATCGCGCACCAGCGCCGGGTCCATCAGCTTCAACGCGCCCTGGTTTGCATTCGCGTAGCGCGTCGCATTCGAGATCTTCGCGATCACGTCCGGACGCAGGATGTAGTTGATAAACGCATGCGCGTTGTCCGGATGCTTCGCGGAGGCCGGAATGACCATCGCGTCGAACCACATCAGGGTGCCGATCCGCGGAATGTCGTACGCGACGTCGCGTTTCGGATCGCGCGCCTTCGCCTTCTGCGCGGCCAGGTTGATCGCGCCGGAGAAGCCGACCGTCACGCACAGCTCGCCGTCGATCAGCTCGTTGGAATCGGACGAATTGACGAACTCGCGGATGAACGGCCGGATCTTCATCAGCATCGCCTGCGCGGCCGCATAGTCCTGCGCGCCCGGATGCATCGGATCGCGGCCGATATAGCGCAACGCCAGCGGCAGCACGGTGCTCGCGGAATCCTGCAGGCCCAGCCCGCACTTCGCGGCAACCCGCGCCGCGATCTCCGGCTTGAACAGCAGGTCGAGGCTGTCGGCCGGCATGTCCTTGCCGAGGATCGCGCGCACCTTCGCGCGGTCGTAGCCGACGCCCACGGTGCCCCACATGTACGGCACGCCGTACTGGTTGCCCGGATCGGATTGCGCCATCTGCTTCAGCAGCGACGGATCGAGATACTTCAGGTTCGGTAGCCGGTTCTTGTCGAGCTTGCGAAACACGCCGGCCTGGATCTGCTTGGCCATGAAGTCGTTGGTCGGCCACACGAGGTCGTAGCCGCTGTTACCGGTCAGCAGCTTCGACTGCAGCGTCTCGTCGCTGTCGTATGCGTCGTAGCGCACCTTGATGCCGGTTTCCTTCTCGAAGCCGGCGAGCGTATCCGGCGCGAAGTAATTGCTCCAGTTGTACAGGTTCAGCACCTTCTCTTCATCGGCGCGGGCCGTGCCGGCCAGCACGCACAGCGCGAGGCCCGGCAGCGCGCAGCGCAACCATCCGTTCCGTTTCATCGGGCCTCCCTCATCGATAACAGGACGATACGCCGTCGCTGGTCAGCAACGTGCGGTACATCTCCGGGCGGCGATCGCGGAAAAAGCCCCACGATTGCCGGTCGGCGCGGATCGCGTCGAGATCGAACGTGTGCACGAGCACGGCTTCGTCGGTGCGGTTCGCCTCGGCCCGCTTCTCGCCGGTGTGATCCGCAATGAAGCTCGACCCGTAGAACACGCCCGTGAGGCCCTGCTGCTCCGGATTGCCGTTGCCGAAGCCGACTTCGCGGCCGATCCGGTTCGCGGCCACCACCGGCACCATGTTGGCGGCCGCGTGGCCCTGCATCGTGCGCTGCCAGTGGCCGGACGAATCGAACGCACTGCTGAACGGTTCCGAGCCGATGATGGTCGGAAAGCACAGGATCTCGGCGCCCATCAACGCGAGGCTGCGCGCCGTCTCCGGATACCACTGGTCCCAGCAGATGCCGATGCCGATCCGGCCGAAGCGCGTGTCCCACACCTTGAAGCCGGTGTCGCCCGGCGTGAAATAGAACTTCTCCGTATAGCCCGACCCGTCCGGGATATGCGTCTTGCGATAGACGCCGAGCACGCGCCCGTCCGCGTCCGCGACGGCGATCGAGTTGTACGCGGCATTGCCCGCGCGCTCGAAGAAGCCGATCGGCAGCACGATGCCGAGTTCGCCGGCCAGCGCCGCGAAACGGGTGATCTGCGCGTTGCCTTCGAACGGTTGCGCGAGTTCGAGGTGGCGCACGTTCTGGTCGAGGCAGAAGTACGGCATCGCGAACAGCTCCGGGCACAGCACGAGATTCGCGCCCTGTGCGGCGGCCGCGCGGATCAGGCGCTCCGCGGTGGCCATGTTGTCTTCGAGATTCCAGCTGCCCGACGCCATCTGGACGGCGGCGACGGTGATGTGTTTGGACGGCATTGCGATTGCTCCTCGGTGGGACCGGAAACCGCTGGCGAAACGTCGCTCAGTTCGCGACGGACGGCTGCTGCTGCGTCGAACAGTGGATGCTGCCACCGCCGATCGACAGCGTCGGGATCGGCAGCATCTCCACGTTACGCCCGGGGAACGCACGACTGAAGACCTCGCGCGCGGCCTGATCCTGCTCGACGCCGAACGCGGTCACGATCACCGCACCGTTCACCAGAATGTAGTTCGCATAGCAATCGCAGTAGCGCTCGGAGCCGAAGCGTTCGGTGACGATCGGCGACGGCAGGTCGAGCAGCTCGAAACGGCGCCCCGCCGCATCGGTCGCGAGCTCCAGCGCGCGACGGTTTTCCCGCATCACGTGAAAATAGTCGCCCTGCTCCGGCATCGCGGCCTGGCACAGCATCCGGCCGGGTGCGATGAACGACGCGATACCGTCCACATGCCCGTTCGTCTCCACTTCGTCGGGATTGCCCGGCAGCCAAATGATCTTCTCGACGCCCAGCATGCGGCGCAGCTCCGCCTCGATCTCCGCGCGGCTCAGGTGCGGATTGCGATTGGGATGCAGCAGGCAGCTCTCGGTGGTGACCAGCGTGCCCTGCCCGTCGACATAGAACGAGCCGCCCTCCAGCACCAGAGGTGAATTGAAGATCTCCGCGCCGGCCGCGCGCGCGATGTCCTGCCCGGCCTGCTGGCAGCCGTCGTACGGCTGGTACTTCTCGCCCCAGCAGTTGAAGCGGAACACGGCCGCGCCCAGCCCGCGCTGTTCGCTCACGAGGAAGATCGGCCCGCAGTCGCGCAGCCAGTTGTCCTCGGCCGCGACCGGCAGCACGTCGACGCTCGCGCCGACCAGTTCGCGCGCGGCATCGACCTGGCTGTGGTGCGCGGCCACCACGCAGCGCTGGTAGCGGGCGATCGTCCGCGCGACCAGCGCGAATTCGCGGCACACCTGCGCGTAGTGGCTCCCCCACAGATCCTCGCGATCGTGGAGAACCGGCCATCCGAGCCACGTGGCATCCATGGATTCCCATTCCGCGGGCATCCGGTAACCGCGCTGGCGAGCATCAAAGCGACCCATCGTTCAGCCTCCGTTGTGATTGATGGCCGATTGTGCGTCAGGTTAAACTTGATGAATATTGATATTTCTTGGCCGAATTAATCAATTCACCTCATACCTCGATGCAACGCGTTCCGTCCCTGAAACTGCTGACCGGCTTCGAAGCCGCGGCCCGATTGGGCAATTTCTCGCGCGCGGCCGACGAGCTGCACCTGTCGCAATCGGCGATCAGCCATCAGATCCAGCAGCTCGAAGCACAGCTCGGGCAGCCGCTGTTCCGCCGGCGCGGCCGCGGCGTCGAACTGACCATCGCCGGCGAGGTCCTGCAGCGCAGCGTGCAGCGCGCGATGGACACGTTGCGCGGCGGCCTCGACCGCATCGCGACCTACCTGAATCCTGGGCTCGTCGTGCTGGTGTGTCCCGCGCCGTTGCTGCACGGCTGGCTGCAGCCGCGCCTCGAGCAGTTGCAGCAGGTGCTGCCCGACCTGTGCCCGCTGCTGTCGACCGACGAAACGGCGCGCTACGTCGACGAGATCGACGTCGACATGACGATCGGCACGCGGCCGATGCTGCAGCCCGGCCTGCTGGATATCCCGTTCATGCGCGACGAATGGGTGACGGTGTGCGCGACGCCGCTGGCGGAGCAACTCGAACGCGTGCCGCGCGACGAGCACCCGCGGCACGCGGGTGTCATCTGTCTCGAAGCCAGCCTGACCGACGAGCGCCTGGCGACGGTGTTCCGCGAGCGGCTGTCGGCGTTCCGGATGCATGCGATCTACGACGACCAGCGGCTCGTGCTGGACGCCGTGCTGCGCGGCCGCGGCATCGCCTGCCTGCCGCGTCTCGTCGCGCAGGCAGGCATCGACCAGCGCACCCTGACCGTGCTCGACGATTACCCGCGCCTGCCCGGCACCACGTGGTGGCTGTCGCGCATGGAAGGTCCGTCGCGCTCGCCGATCGTCGAGCGGATGTTCGAATGGCTGGTCGAGCAAGGCAGCCTGTCGAGCGCATCCGATCCGGCGCCCGACCACGCACCGCCGCCACCCGCGTAATCGCACGCCGCAAAAAAAAACGTCCCGCCGGCTGGCGGGACGTTCGTCATGACGTGAATGCGCACATTGCGCGGCCGATCACGGCTCGTGACGCAGATACCCTTCCTTGCTCGGATCGCGCATCCGCCACGACACGATCAGCGAGATCGCGCAGAGCACGGTCACGTACCAGTAGAAGGTTTCCTCGCTGCCGACCGACTTGAACCACAGCGCGACGTACTCGGCCGAGCCGCCGAAGATCGCGTTCGCGACTGCATACGACAGGCCGACGCCCATCGCGCGCACTTCCGGCGGGAACATCTCGGCCTTGATGAGGCCGCTGATCGACGTGTAGAAGCTGACGATCGCGAGCGCGACCGTGATCAGCACGAACGCGGCCACCGGGCTCGTCACGTCCTTCAGCGCGTGCATCAGCGGCACCGTGCCGATCACCGCGAACGAACCGAACAGGATCATCGACGTGCGGCGGCCGATCCTGTCGGACAGCGCGCCGAACACCGGCTGCATCAGCATGTAGACGAGCAGCGCGACGGTCATCACGTTGCTGGCCGTCTTCGCATGCATGCCGGCCGTGTTCACGAGGTATTTCTGCATGTACGTCGTGAACGTGTAGAAGATCAGCGAGCCGCCGGCCGTGAAGCCGACCACCGTGAAGAACGCACCCTTGTGCTGCCACACGCCGCGGATCGTGCCCGCGTCTTTCTTGTCGCGCGATGCGGTCGTCGACGTCTCGTCGAGCGACTTGCGCAGGTACAGCGAGATTAGTGCGGCGGCCGCGCCGACCACGAACGGAATGCGCCAGCCCCACGCCTTCAGTTCGTCGGCCGAAAGCGTCTGCTGCAGGATCACGAGCACGAGCAGCGCGCACAGCTGGCCGCCGATCAGCGTCACGTACTGGAACGACGCGAAGAAGCCGCGGCGGCCCTTCAGTGCCACCTCGCTCATGTAGGTCGCGCTCGTGCCGTATTCGCCGCCCACCGACAGCCCCTGGAACAGCCGCGCGACCAGCAGCAGCGCCGGCGCGAGCGCGCCGATCTGTGCATAGGTCGGCAGCACCGCGATCACGAGCGAGCCGCCGCACATCATCAGCACCGAGATCATCATCGCGTTGCGGCGGCCGTGGCGGTCGGCGATGCGGCCGAACAGCCAGCCGCCGATCGGACGCATCAGGAAGCCGGCCGCGAACACGCCTGCCGTGTTCAGCAGCTGCGTCGTCGTGTTGCCGCTCGGGAAGAACGCCGGCGCGAAGTACAGCGCGCAGAACGAGTAGATGTAGAAGTCGAACCACTCGACGAGGTTGCCCGACGAGGCGCCGACGATGGCGAACACGCGCCGCCGGGTGTCATGCGCGGACAGCGCAGCTTGGTCGGTCTGGACGTCCATGGATTGGTCAGTTCCTTTTAGTGCTTTCTGGGCGAGACGGCCGGGGCCGCCGCGTTCGGTCGCACGTGGCACCGGTTCCGGCGCACGGCGCTACGGGATTTTAGCGAAATGTAAAGTAACAGGCTCTCCGGGTTCGTCCCGATGTAGAAAATTTTTCTCCTGCCATGCGTTCGTCATATGAAAACGCCAGCCCGCGGGCTGGCGTCCGATGCAAACTTTCCGCAGGCGATGCTCAGATCCGCACCTCCGGCGGCACGTAGCGGCATTCGTAGCGCTTGCGCACGGTGCCGGCCTCGTCGACGCTTTCCAGGAACACGTCGAACTGCCAGAGCCGCGCCATGTGCTTGAGCACCTCGTCGCTGTCGTTCGACAGGTGGCGGTTGTCGGTCATGAAGTGGCGCAGCGTGAGACTGCGGTCGCCGCGCGTGTTCACGGCCCACACCTGGATGTTCGGCTCGCGGTGATGGATGTCGTACTGCCTCGACAGCGCCTGCCGTACATACTGGTAGCCCGAATCGTCGTGGATCGCCGACACCTCGAGCGAATCGCGCATGTCGTCGTCGAGCACCGAGAAGAGCCGCATGTCGCGGATCAGGCTCGGCGACAGATACTGCGCGATGAAGCTCTCGTCCTTGAAGTTGCGCATTGCGTAGTGCATCGCCGGCAGCCACGGGGTGCCCGCGATCTCCGGAAACCACTTGTAGTCTTCTTCCGTCGGCGCTTCGCAGATCCGCCGGATGTCGCTCATCATCGAGAAGCCGAGCGCATACGGGTTGATCCCGCTGTAGTACGGCTTCGTGACGGGCGGCTGGTAGACCACGTTGCTGTGCGAATGCAGGAACTCCATCATGAAGCTGTCTTCCAGCTTCCCCTGGTTGTACAGCGTGTTCAGCAGCGTGTAGTGCCAGAACGTCGCCCAGCCTTCGTTCATCACCTGCGTCTGCCGCTGCGGGTAGAAATACTGGCCGATCTTGCGCACGATGCGGATCACTTCCCGCTCCCACGGTTCGAGCAGCGGCGCGTTCTTCTCCGCGAAATACAGCAGGTTCTCCTGCGGCTCGGGCGGATAACGGCCTTCCTGCTCCTCCATCAGCTCGGGCTTCTTGCCCGGCAGCGTGCGCCACAGTTCGTTCACCTGCGACTGCAGGTACGCCTCGCGCTCGCGCCGCAGCGCGGCTTCCTTCGACAGCGACGGCTTCTGCGGCCGCTTGTAGCGGTCGACGCCGTAGTTCATCAGCGCATGGCACGAATCGAGCAGTTCCTCGACGCGATCGAGGCCGTAGCGCTCCTCGCATTCCGCGACGTAGTTCTTCGCGTACACGAGATAGTCGATGATCGCGTGCGCGTCGGTCCACAGCCGGAACAGGTAGTTGCCCTTGAAGAACGAGTTGTGCCCGTACGCCGCGTGCGCGATGACGAGCGCCTGCATCGTCATCGTGTTCTCTTCCATCAGGTACGCGATGCACGGGTTCGAGTTGATGACGATTTCGTACGCGAGCCCCATCTGGCCGCGACGGTAGCTCTTCTCGGTCGACAGGAAGTGCTTGCCGAACGACCAGTGACGGTAGTTGACCGGCATCCCGACCGACGCATACGCATCCATCATCTGCTCGGCGCTGATCAGTTCGAGCTGGATCGGGTAGATGTCGAGCTCGTATTGTTCGGCGACCTGCGAGATGTGCGTGTCGTATTCCTCGAGCAGTTCGAATGTCCAGTCGGACGGGCACGGCAGCGGCTTGCGTTCGGCAACGTTCATACGCGCTTCCTTTTGCCCTGGGCCGGGCAAGTCGGCGGCCGGCGGCGGCGGTTCGGCCTGCCCGCGTTGCTGCGATGCGGCAGAGCCGGCCGGGTCGTCGCCGGAAGGGCGCGGCGCATAGCCGCGCGACTCGTTGTGCAGATGGCGGGTCGTCATGACATTTCCACCTGCTTTTCGAACAATTCGCGAAACACCGGGTAGATGTCGGCAGCCGATTCCACTTTTTTCATCGCGAGATGCGGCTGCGACAAGGCCAGTTGCGCGTATTCCAGCCACAGGTTCTGCTCTTCCGGCGCGACCTGGATATACGCGAAGTAACGCGTCTTCGTGAGGATATCCTCTTCCAGGATTTTGCGACACTTGGGCGAATCGTCGGTCCAGTTGTCGCCGTCGGACGCCTGCGCGCCGTAGATGTTCCACTCGGTCGGCGAGTAGCGCTCGTTCATCACCTTGCGCATCAGCTCGAGCGCGCTCGACACCACGGTGCCGCCGCTCTCGGTCGAATGGAAGAAGGTATCTTCGTCGACTTCCTCGGCACGCGTGTGATGACGGATGAACACGACCTCGATACGCTCGTAGTTCCGCTTGAGGAACAGGTAGAGCAGGATGAAGAAGCGCTTCGACAGGTCCTTGCGCTGCTCGTCCATCGAGCCCGACACGTCCATCAGGCAGAACATCACGGCCTGGCTCGACGGTTGCGGCTGCTTCACGCGGTTGATGTAGCGCAGGTCGAACGGATCGATGAACGGAATCCGCCAGATGCGCCCCTTCAGGTGATGGATCTCGGCCTCGAGCACCGCGATCTCCGCGCGCCGGTCTTCCGGATCGATCTTCATCGCCTCGAGCTGCGCCTCGAGCTCGCGCAGTTCGTTGACGAGCGGCGAGCCGAGCGCGATGCGACGCCCGAGCGCGCTGCGCAGCGAACGCACGACATCGATGTTGTTCGGCGTGCCTTCCGCCGACCAGCCCGCGCGCACGTTCTTCCAGCTCGGCACCGTCAGCAGGTGCGTCTTCACGAGGCGCGGCAGTTCGAGATCGTCGAAGAAATACTGCATGAACTCGTCACGCGACAACTCGAACACGAAGTCGTCCTGCCCTTCGCCCTCGTTGCTCGCCTGACTGCCTCCCCCACCCGAGCCGCCCTGCGGACGCGGGATCTTGTCGCCGCGCACGTAGTCCTCGTTGCCGGGGTGCACGTATTCACGACGGCCGCCAGGGGCGTGCCGAAAATTCGGCTCCGCGATGTCCTTGCGCGGGATCGTGATGCTCTGCGTGCTCTGGATATCCTTGATGCTACGATCGCGCACCGCGTCGGACACGGCACGACGAATGTAGTTCTTGACGCGACGCAGAAAGCGTTCGCGGTTGGCGATACTCTTGTTCTTGCCGGCCAGCCTGCGGTCGATGATTTGATGAAGCACTCCCGGTCTCCCGCTCGAAAGTCGATACGCCGGGACGCTCGCCGCACATGCCGTATCCCGTCATGCGGGCGGCGTCTCTGAAAACACCCGTACGGCAACGCCGTACGGGCGCGGTACCGCGCGCGTCATGACGACTTGCGCACGCGCAGGTACCAGTCGCAAAGCAGCCTCACCTGCTTCGGCGTATAGCCCTTCGCGACCATCCGGTTCACAAAGTCCTCATGCTTGCGCTGTTCCTCCGCCGAACCCTTTGCGTTGAACGAAATCACCGGCAACAGTTCCTCGGTGTTCGAGAACATCTTCTTCTCGATCACGACGCGCAACTTCTCGTAGCTCGTCCACACGGGGTTCTTGCCGGCATTCGCCGCCCGCGCACGCAACACGAAGTTCACGATCTCGTTGCGGTAATCCTTCGGATTACTGATGCCGGCCGGCTTCTCGATCTTCTCCAGCTCCGCGTTCAGCGCGGCGCGGTCGAAGCTCTCGCCCGTGTCGTGGTCGCGGAATTCCTGGTCCTGGATCCAGAAGTCCGCATACGTGACGTAGCGGTCGAAGATGTTCTGGCCGTACTCCGAATACGACTCGAGGTAGGCCGTCTGGATCTCCTTGCCGATGAATTCCGCGTAGCGCGACGCGAGCACGTCCTTCACGAAGGACAGGTACTTCTGCTCGGTTTCCGGCGGGAACTGCTCGCGTTCGATCTGCTGTTCGAGCACGTACATCAGGTGCACGGGGTTGGCCGCCACCTCGCTCGAATCGAAGTTGAACACGCGCGACAGGATCTTGAACGCGAAGCGTGTCGACACGCCCGTCATCCCTTCGTCCACGCCCGCGTAGTCGCGGTATTCCTGGTACGACTTCGCCTTCGGATCGGTGTCCTTCAGGTTTTCGCCGTCATACACCTGCATCTTCGAGAACAGGCTCGAATTCTCCGGCTCGTGCAGGCGCGACAGCACCGAGAACTGCGACATCATCTTCAGCGTGCCCGGCGCGCAGACGGCCTCGGCCAGCGACGAGTTGCGGATCAGCTTCTCGTAGATCTTGGTCTCTTCCGATACACGCAGGCAGTACGGCACCTTCACGACGAAGATCCGGTCGAGCAGTGCCTCGTTGTTGCGGTTGTTGCGGAACGCCTTCCACTCCGACTCGTTCGAGTGCGCGAGGATGATCCCGTCGAACGGAATCGCGCCGAAGCCCTCGGTGCCCTTGAAGTTGCCTTCCTGCGTGGCGGTGAGCAGCGGGTGCAACACCTTGATCGGCGCCTTGAACATTTCGACGAACTCGAGCAGGCCCTGGTTCGCCAGGCACAGGCCACCCGAGTAGCTGTACGCGTCGGCGTCGTCCTGCGCGTACTGTTCGAGCTTGCGGATGTCGACCTTGCCGACCAGCGACGAGATGTCCTGGTTGTTCTCGTCACCCGGCTCCGTCTTTGCGATGCCGACCTGCCGCAGGATCGACGGATAGCGGCGCACCACGCGGAACTGGCGGATATCGCCGTTGTATTCGTGCAGCCGCTTGACGGCCCACGGACTCAGGATGTTCTTCAGGTAGCGGCGCGGAATGCCGTACTGTTCTTCGAGGATCGGGCCGTCTTCGTCGTAGTCGAACAGCCCGAGCGGCGATTCGTTGACGGGCGAGCCCTTCAGCGAATAGAACGGCACGCGCTCCATCAGTTGCTTCAGACGCTCGGCGATCGACGACTTGCCGCCGCCCACCGGGCCAAGCAGATAGAGGATCTGCTTCTTCTCTTCGAGCCCTTGCGCAGCGTGGCGGAAATAGGCGACCACCTGCTCGATCACCTCCTCCATTCCGTAGAACTCACGGAATGCGGGATAGACCTTGATGACCTTGTTCGCAAAGATCCGCGACAGGCGCGGCTCGTTGCGGGTATCGATGTGTTCAGGTTCCCCGATTGCTGCCAGCATGCGTTCACCAGCCGTCGCGTACGCGGATGGATCGTTCTTGCAGAGCGCGAGATACTCCTCCAGCGAGAGCTCTTCCTCTCGCGTTTTTTCGAAGCGGTTCGCGAAGCTGCTGTAAATATCCATGCTACCTCCCTCGCCTGAGTCTGAAGACTTGCCTGCCTTCGTACGACTGCGCAGAAGCAAGCGCGTTCGAATTCATCCTAAACCCTTTCTTATTTTTTTTCACGAACTCTTCGTATGAAGTGCGTCATTCTCGACAACACCGCTTGGACAACACATTTCGTCGTTTTACAATCGATCTCCCGAGCCGCAGAAACTGCATCCGTCGCGTCTCGTCGAACGACGGAACGTCTTGTGCGTTGGACACATTCGACGTCGTCACTTCTCCCCTTCATCCCTATACGTTCGAGCGAACGTTTACGACGACACGTTGCGTGCGCCGTTACAAATTTTTTTCGCAGTGCCCTTACGGAGATACCCGTACGACGGATGCGGGAACTTCACCTGCACCCATGCACGCATCCGTCGATGCAGGTCACGCGATGCACGCGACGATGCACGATCGCCATTCATGCATGTCGCCTGTCACATTTTTCCGCCGCAGAAACGACGACGCCCGCATGTCGCGGGCGTCGTTGGTCACCAAATGGGGATAGATGCGCGGCAAGCGCGAATCAGAAGGTTTCCCAGTCGTCCGCGTCAGCGGTAGCGGCAGTCTGCGCCGGCGCCGCGGAAGCAGCGGCGGGCTTGCGCACCGGCGCCGCTGCGGCCGCGCGTTTCGGCGGTACATCGCGATCCTCGCGCGCAGCAGCCTGGACAGGCACGGCAACCGCTGCGGAGGGCGCACGCGGCGTGTGACGCACCGCAACCGGAGCCGTGCCGCCGGAGCGTGACGTGTCGTCGTTGAGCTGGAACACCGCTGCCGTTTCACGCAGGCGTCCGGCCTGTTCGTCGAGTGATTGCGCGGCGGCCGCGGCTTCCTCGACGAGTGCCGCGTTCTGCTGCGTGACCTCGTCCATCTGCGCGACCGCGCGCGCCACCTGGTCGATCCCGCCGCTCTGCTCCTCGGACGCCGCCGCGATCTCGCCCATGATGTCCGTCACGCGCTGCACCGCACCGATCACATCGCTCATCGTGCGCCCTGCTTCGTCGACCAGCGTGGAACCCGACCGGATACGCTCCACCGACGCGTCGATCAGCACCTTGATCTCCTTGGCCGCGGCCGACGAACGCTGGGCCAGGCTGCGCACCTCGCCCGCGACGACCGCGAAGCCGCGGCCTTCCTCGCCGGCCCGCGCGGCTTCGACTGCTGCATTCAGCGCAAGAATGTTGGTCTGGAACGCGATTCCCTCAATGATCGCGATGATGTCCGCGATCTTCGCCGAGCTGTCGTTGATCTCGCCCATCGTGCCGACCACCTGGCCGACCACCGTATTGCCCTTGTTTGCAATCTCCGACGCATTCGCGGCCAGCGAACTCGCCTGGCGCGCATTGTCCGCGTTCTGTTTCACGGTGCCGGTCAGCTGTTCCATGCTCGACGCGGTTTCCTGCAACGCCGCGGCCTGTTCCTCGGTGCGCGACGACAGGTCGATGTTGCCGGCCGCAATCTGACGCGCCGCGGTCGCGATCGACTCGCTGCCGCCGCGCACGGTGCGCACCGTGTCGACGAGCCCGCGCTGCATCTTGCCGAGGCCCTCGAGAAGCTGGCCCATCTCGTCATGCCGGTCCACGACGATCGGCCGGCGCAGGTCGCCGGCGGCAATCGCGTCGAAATGCGCGAGCGCATCGGTAATCGGGCGGCCGATCGCGCGGCTCAGCGTCAGCCACGACACCACCGCGGCGCCGAAGCCGGCCACCAATGCGACGATCGCCAGCACGCGCACCGTGTCATACACCGATTCCGCGTGATCGAAGCCGATTTGCCCGTCAGTGAACTGGAAGTTGCGCAGCGCCTCGCTCGCCGTCGCGAGGTCGTTGAAGCGCGCCTGGAGCTGCTTCGCGCCGTCGCCGATCCGGTCGGCCTGATTCGCGCCGAGCACGCTCGCGAACGCATCGCACTCGCGCTGCAACGCCTGCCGCTTCGCGGCGACGTCCTGGGCGAGCCGGTCTTCCTCCGGGCCGCGCGGCAACGCGAGGTACTTCTGCCACCACGCGTCGGACTGCGCGCGCATCGCGCGGCTTCGCTCGATGGCCGCCGCCGCGTCCGGCGTGTTGACCAGGAGCGCCGCACGATCGAGCGCCAGGCGTTCGCGCGCGGCGTAGATCTCGGCCACCGAGACGTCGACCGCGCTGGGCATCAGGTTCGTGAAAACATCGCGCGTCGTCTCGTTCGCGCGTGTCATACCGTACACGCCGAGCCCGCCGACCACCCCCAGGAGCACCGCCAGAAACGCCATCGTGAAACCGATGCGCGCACGAATCGTCAGGTTTTTGAACACCATCATCCTTCCTGTGTTGCGTCGTGATGGACGGGACAGGCCCGTCGCTTCGAAGCATTGCTTCACCTGATGCATTTACGACCATGCACAGCACAACTTGATGGTGTTTTCGCTATTTTTTCGAATTATTTGTCTGTTTATTACAAATAGCTGAACAAATAATGCTCGTTCCAGCGTTCGCTGGAAGCAAGGCGATGGGAGGCTCTCTGCTGCCGGCAAGCGTCGCGAAGACGCGGCCGGCCGTCGTTGGCGACGAGCCGGCCACGATGCGTGATCAGGCCCTATCCGGCCAGTTCGGCAAGCGTTGGAATCGACGGCTGCGCGCCCGCTCGCGTGACCGACAGTGCCGCCGCGCGTTGCGCGAAGCGGATGGCCGTGTCGACATCCGCGCCGGCCGCGAGCCGCGCGGAAAAGCCGCCGATGAAGGTATCGCCGGCCGCCGTCGTGTCGACGGCTTGCACGACCGGCGCCGGATAATGCCGCGCGGAGCCATCGGCCGTCAGCGCAAGCACGCCGCGCGCGCCCAGCGTGACCAGCACGTTGCGCGCGCCGCCTGTCTGCAGCACGCGCGCGGCGGCTTCCGCCTCCGCGGGGTCGCCCACCGGCAGCGCGGTCAGCGCGGCCGCCTCGACCTCGTTCGGGATCAGGTAATCGACGAGCGGCAGCCAGCCGTCCGGCAGCGGCGCGACGGCCGGGGCAGGATTGAGCACCACCGTGCGGCCGAGCCGACGGCCTGCCGACAGCGCTGCGAACACCGCGTCCGGCGGCGTCTCGAGCTGGCAGATCAGCACGTCGGCCGACGCCAGTGCGGCCTCGTGTCGTGCGACCGTTTCGGTCGTGACCTCGCCGTTGCCGCCCGCGACGATCACGATCGCGTTCTGGCTCGCATCGTCGACGACGATCAGCGCGACGCCGGTCGACGCCGACGCGCTCGTCGCGAGCCCCGCGCAGTCGATACCCTCGTCCGCCAGGATGTACGCGCGCTCGATCGTGTTGTGCAGCTCGCGCACGTTGCCGGGCCACGAATACGCGCGCAGCGCAGCGATCGCCGCGTCGGTCAGCCGCTTGTGCGCATGG
>NZ_JAAGPO010000151.1:0-27261 GCF_017104825.1 Burkholderia sp. Ac-20345
TATGCAGGCGCCGCCGGCTCGTGCCGGGATCGCCGGGAAACACGAGCGCGAACACCAGCGCCCCGAACGCAATGCCAAGCAGCGTGGCGAGCGCCGAATTGAGAAACGCGGCGTCGCCGATGCGCGCCGTATTGTCCGGCGACGTGAAATTCCAGAAGAAGATCGAGAAGCCGCTGCCGATGCCGGCCGTACGCGGATTGCGCATTGCGATGCCCGTGCCGATCATGAACACGCCGAGGATATACGCGAGCATCTCGAAGCCCGACACCGCCGGCAGCAGCACGAAGTTGCAGAGCGCGCCCGCGACAGCCGCGCAGGCCGCCCCTTTCAGGAAGCCGACGGTGGCGCCCACCGAGTTCGGGCGCGTCGAGAACAGCGCGCAGACCACGCCCGTGATCGCGACGAACCCGGCGCCCGACGGCCATGCGGTGACGATCCAGAGCGCCGAGGCGACCAGCACCGCGATAAATGCGCGAATCCCGTTGTGCCACGCGAGCACCGGATCGTGGTGAAACGCATAGCGCACGCGTGACGTCGGCGGATTCGGCCGGTCCAGTTGCGCCTTGCCAGCATAGGCGGCGTCGAACCCGGCCAGCAGCGCCGCCAGCCGGTCGAGCGTGAGCAGGCGCGACGGGTTCGAGCCGGTCGGGTCCGCGGCCTCGGCGCGCACTGCATCGTCCACGCGCGCCCGCAATGCGGTCAACTCGGATCCCGCTTCGCCCGCCGCCGCCACGCCATCGAGCACCTGCGCGGCATCGGCGACCAGCGGGTCCGGCGTGCCGCCGCTGCGCGCCGCGTGCTCGTGCAGCGCCTGCCCGGCAGCCTGCGCGGACAGCACGCCCAGCACCGCCGTACGCAGATGGCCGATCGTGTTGCGCACCGGCGGAGCGCCAGCGGCAGCATATTCGGCCGCCGTGTCGAGTTCGAGCGCGTCCGCGAACAGCCGGTGCACGGCTGCGCCGTTCGCCTCGCGGCGCAGCGCGCCCGCGCCGACGGCCACCGCGCGGTCGAGATAGCGCGCAAGCCGCGTGCGGACGTCAGCCAGCGGCGAACCCGGCGCGAACACCGTCTCGAACGCCGCGCCGCACAGGATGCCGACCACCACGTACAGGAATCGCGCGGTCGCGATGTCGAATGCGTGCAGCGGCGCGGAAACGGCATCCATCGCAATGATCGCCGCCGTATAACCCGCAAGCACGGCCGCATATGCGCGGAAATTGCGCAGGAAGGTCGCGACACCCGCGCACAGGCCGATCCATGCGGCGAGCGCCGGCAGGAACAGCTCGGGCGTCTGCGCGAACGCACCGGTCAGCATGAGCGCGACGGCCGCGCCGATCGCGGTGCCGAGAATCCGGTACTGGCTCTTCGACAAACCCATCCCGCGACTGCCCTGCGCGACGATCCATACGGTCGACGCGGCCCATTTCGGGTCGTCGAGATTCATCCGGAAGGCGATGTAGAGCGCGAGGAGCGACGCGGCCGTGTTGCGCAACGCGAAGCCGAGGGCGCCGGGCGGCAGCGTGGGTCGGGCGTCGCGCAGCGCGGTGCGCACGGCCGCGAGCGGCGGGAGATGGGGCAAGGCGAATTTCATGCGGCGAGCATACGGGGGCGCGCCGCCGCCACTAAGAGGCGCGGACAGGATGCGTTATTGCGCCGGGCAGGATAATCGCCGCCGCACGAAGCGATTCGGCCGGCGCAGGTAAGATGCGCGCAGGTCGAACACTGAAGCACCCCGTATGGACTTCGAAAGCATCCGGATATTCCTGCGCGTGGTCGAGCGCGGCAACTTCACCGCCGCCGCCACGCACCTCGACATGCCGCTCAGCCGCGTGAGCCGCAAGATCAAGCAGCTCGAGGACGATCTCGGCGTCCAGCTGCTGTACCGCACCACGCGCCGCGTTTCCGTCACCGAGGCCGGGCGCGACTACTACGAGCGCTGCCTGCGCGCCGAGGACATCCTGCTCGACGCGGACCGCCAGGCCCGCGCGCTGCGCACGGCGCCGGAGGGCATGCTGCGCGTGCTGGTGCCCTACTCGATCGGCCTGTTCGAGCTGGAGCCGGCGCTCGCCGAGTTTCGCCGGCGCTACCCGCTCGTCCAGCTCGTGCTGATCTACGACAACAACCCGCTCGATCTCGTCGAGCACGGCTTCGACGTGGCGCTGCGCGCGGGCGTGCTGACCGACTCCAGCTACATCGCGCGCTCGCTCGGCTGGTCGCAGGCGAAGCTCGCCGCGAGCCCCGCCTATCTCGACCGCGCCGGCCGGCCCGCCACGCCGCAGGATCTCGCGCAGCACGACCTGCTGCTCGTCGGCCGCGACGCGCCCGGCCTGACGCTGCGGCTCACCAATGCGGCCGGCGAAGTGGCCGACGTACCGGTGCGGCCGGTGCTGATCACCAACGAATCGGTGACGGTGCTGCGCCAGGCCGCGAGTGGCGGCGGCATCGCGCTGGTCTCGACGCACTACACGGCCCGCCGGCTCGAACGGAACGAACTCGAAATCGTGCTGCCCGACTGGCACCGGACCGACGACGTCGAGCTGCACGTGCTGTATCCGCGGCGCGCGACCCTCGACAGCAAGGTGCGCGCGTTCGTCGAATTCCTCGCGGAAGTATTCGACGATTGGCGAACCGCACCATAACCGGCACGGTTCGCACACCGATTATTGCAGCAAGCGAAATCGATTAATGAGCCGGCCCGTGTTGATGGCGGCTCGCCACATCGTTAGCCTGTCGCGATGCAAAACCATTCCACACGCGACGGCAGCCGCCTGAGCGCTGCCCGCAGGCGCGTCACGCGCGTCCCGCCTTCCTGACCGGCCGCATCCCGCCTTGCGAAGCCCGCCACGGCTTCGTGCATCCGATCGAGCAGCACGTCGCACGCGTCGACCCCACGTAGCGGGCCGCGTCGCGCGCGCCGTGTGCCCCCTTCCATTCAGCAGCCGCGCCGTGCGTGCGTCGCTTTCGCGCGCGCGTGCGCGGCCGCGTGCGGCAGCGCGTGCCCGCCGCAACGGGCCGCATCCGTTCCGCACCTTACGCCCCTTACGCAGGAAGCCCATGTCCTCTCCGTCATCTTCAGCCCCGCTATCGGGCGGCCGTCTCGCGATCGGCACGATCGCGGTATCGCTCGCGATGTTCATGAACGTGCTCGACTCGTCGATCGCGAACGTCGCCATTCCGACGATCTCGGGCGACCTCGGCGTGTCGGTCGACGAAGGCACGTGGGTCATCACGATCTTCGCGGCCGCGAACGCGGTATCGATTCCGTTGACCGGCTGGCTCACGCAGCGCTTCGGCCAGGTGCGCCTGTTCGTCACGTCGATCCTGCTGTTCGTGTTCGCGTCGTGGCTGTGCGGGATCGCGCCGAACCTGCCGACGCTGCTCGCCGCGCGGATCCTGCAGGGCGCGGTCGCCGGGCCGCTCGCGCCGCTGTCGCAGGCGCTGCTGCTCGGCGCGTGGCCGCGGCAGAAATCGTCGAGCGCGCTGGCGCTGTGGTCGATGACGGCCCTCGTCGGCCCGATCGCGGGGCCGTCGCTCGGCGGCTGGATCACGTACGACTACAACTGGTCGTGGATCTTCTACATCAACATCCCGGTCGGCTTCTTCGCGGCCGCCGTCACGTGGATCGTGTTCCGCGACCGCGAATCGGCCACGAAACGCATGCCGATCGATACGGTCGGCCTGCTGCTGCTCGTGCTGTGGGTCGCATCGCTGCAGATCATGCTCGACAAGGGCAAGGATCTCGACTGGTTCAACTCCCCCGTGGTCGTCGCGCTCGGCATCGTCGCGCTGATCGGCTTCGCGTTCTTCCTCGTGTGGGAGCTTTACGAAGCCAACCCGATCGTCGACCTGCGCCTGTTCACGCAGCGCAATTTCGCGGGCGGCACGATCGCGATCTCGGTCGCGTACGGGATGTTCTTCGGCACGCTGGTGCTGCTGCCGCAGTGGATGCAGGGCTATCTCGGCTACCGCGCGGTCGATTCGGGGCTCGCCACCGCGCCGCTCGGGCTGTTCGCGATCCTGCTTACGCCGGTCATGGGGCGCCTGCTGCCGCGCACCGACCCGCGCTACATCGCGACGCTCGCGTTCGTCGGCTTCGCGGTCGTGTTCATGATGCGCACGACCTTCTACACCGACGTGTCGCGCTGGGATCTCGTGCTGCCGACGCTGCTGCAGGGCATCCCGATGGCGATGTTCTTCGTGCCGCTGACGTCGATCATCCTGTCCGGGCTGCCGCCGGAAAAGATCCCCGCCGCCGCCGGCCTGTCGAATTTCGGCCGCACGTTCTGCGGCGCGGTGGGCACGTCGCTGATCAGCAACGCGTGGAACGACCGCACGATCCTGCATCACGCGCGGCTCACCGAACAGGCGAGCGTCACCAACCCGACCTTCGCGCAGCACGTCGACACGACGCGTTCGCTGCTGCATTTGGGCCCCGATTCGGCGCTCGCGTTCTTCAACGCATCGGTCGATTCGCAGGCGGCCGTGATGGGGTTGAACGACATCTTCTACGTGTCGGCGATCATCTTCATCGCGATCATTCCGCTGATCTGGATCACGAAACCGGCGCGCTCGGGCGGCGGCGATGCCGATGCGGCGGCGGCCGGCGCGCATTGATCCGCATGCGCGACGGCCGGGCCCCGTGCGGCGCACGCCGGGGCCCGCGCCGCAACCCGCAGACGTAATAAAGACTTGCAATCGATACAGGCAGAAACGTCAACAGCTGGTGCCCCCTCCGCGTTTTTTGGACAAGCGCCCACGATTCGGACGCGCAACGACAGGAGAAAACACCATGCGAGCCCTTACCCGCCATCTCGCGATTGCCGCCACCCTGATGTCGGTGCTGACCGGCACCGCGTTCGCCGAGACGCCGTGGCAACAAGCGCATCCGCGCCGCGAAGAGGTCAACCAGCGCCTCGCAAACCAGAATCGCCGGATCCATCACGAAGTGAAGGAAGGCGAGATGTCGCACGCCCAGGCCGCGCGCCTGCATCGTGACGACCGCAAGATCCGCCAGGAAGAGCGGGACATGGCCGCGCAGGATCACGGCCACATCACGAAGAGCGAAAAGCACGTGCTGAACCAGCAGGAAAATGCGGTCAGCCACCAGATCGGCCAATAAGATCGACAACACCGGCAAGTGCCCATTCGCCGTCACCTGAAACGCCCGCTGCCGCCGCCCGGCAGCGGGTGCTTGTTGTGTATCGAATCGTTTCAACGCGCCAACGGCTTCAAATGCTGCGGGTATACTCCACCGTCAGCCGCCTGTCGCATCGTCGTCCGTCAAAAACGGCTCGATTTCGGGCGGTTTCGTCGCGAAGCTTCGCGATTCGCCTACCCCGCGCCCCAGCCTCGATACGAGACACCCGACGCCCCATCATGAAACGATTCCTGCTGCTCCTTCCCGCCGCCCTGCTCGCTGCCTGCGGTTCCGCTCCCTCGTCCGATTCGGCCGGCTCGTCCGGCGCAGCGCCGATGATCTACGTGTCGTCACAACGTCCGGCACATGCGATCGCCAACTGCCTCGACAGCCGCCTGTCGGGCACCGAGCAATCGCAGCACAACGGCGTGACCGACATCGCCGTCGGCTCGAACTCGTACTTCGTCACGCTGACGCCGTCGGGCAACGGTTCGGTCATCAAGGTCGTACGCGGCTCGGGCAACGAGCCGGCCGAGGAAGCGATGCGCTTCGCGATCGCGCGCTGCGCGATCTGATCCGAACCTGCCGATGCCGGGCGCCCGCCCGGCTCGCTGCCGCGCGCCGCCCCGCCGGCGCGCACGCCGAATGTTTTCATCCGGATGGCCGTCGATGAGAGAATCGCACCCACGATTCCCTTTCAACGGAGCCCGCATGAAGCACCTGCTGTCCCGCCTGTTCGTCAGCGCCGCGCTCGTCGCGCTTGTTCCGGCACTGCCGGCGCAAGCGGCCACGCCGCCCGGCATCTTCGTCGTCGCCACGCAACTCGGCGAATTCACGACCCTCGACCCGAGCGGGATTTACGAGCTGGTGCCGTCCGAATACGTCGCGAACACCTACGAACGTCTGGTGCGCGTCGACCTGAAGGACCCGACGCGCTTCGACGGGCAGATCGCGCAATCGTGGACGGTCGGCGCCGACGGCGTGACCTACACGTTCAAGCTGCGCCCCGGCCTCACGTTCCATTCCGGCAACCCGGTGACCGCCGACGACGTCGCGTGGTCGCTGCAGCGCACCATCCTGCTCGACAAGGGGCCGGCCGGCGTGCTCGCCGATCTCGGCCTCACGAAGGCGAACGTGATGCAGAAGGTGCGCGTGGTCGATCCGCAGACCGTCGTGCTCGAAACCGACCGCAAGTACGCGCCGAGCTTCGTGCTCAACGTGCTGAGCGCGTGCCCGGCATCGGTCTTCGACAAGAAGCTGCTGATGTCGCACCAGCAGGGCAACGATTTCGGCAGCGGCTGGCTCCGCACCAACGATGCGGGCTCGGGCCCGTACCAGCTCGTCAAGTGGACGCCGAACGAGAACATCGTGCTGCAGCGTTTCGACAAGTACCGCACGCCGTACCCGATGAAGCGCATCGTGCTGCGTCACGTGCCCGAAGCGTCCGCGCAACGGCTGCTGCTGGAGAACGGCGACGCCGACGCCGCGCGCAACCTGAGCCCCGACAGCCTCGCCGCGCTGACGAAGGCCGGCAAGATCAAGGTCGCGTCGTGGCCGGTGTCCGCGCTGCTGTACCTGAGCCTGAACACGAAGAACCCGAACCTCGCGAAACCCGAGGTGCAGCAGGCGATGAAATGGCTCGTCGACTATGACGGCATCCAGCGCAACATCGTCAGCACGACCTACAAGGTGCATCAGACCTTCCTGCCCGAAGGCTTCCTCGGCACGTCGAACGCGCGGCCGTACAAGCAGGACGTCGCGAAGGCGAAGGCGCTGCTCGCCAAGGCCGGCTTGCCGAACGGCTTCGACGTGACGATGGACATGCCGAACGACTATCCGTACCTCGAGATCGCGCAGGCGCTGCAGGCGAACTTCGCGCAGGGCGGCATCCGCGTGAAGCTGATTCCGGGCGATGCGAAGCAGGCGATCGGCAAGTATCGCGCGCGCCAGCACGACATCTTCGTCGGCGAATGGTCGCCCGACTACATGGACCCGAACAGCAATGCGCGCGGCTTCGCGTGGAATCCGGACAACTCCGACCAGTCGCCGACGAAGATGCTCGCGTGGCGCAACAGCTGGGACATTCCGCAACTGACGAAGGACACCGAGGCCGCGCTCGTCGAGCCGTCGCCCGCGAAGCGCGCGCAGCATTACGAAGCGCTGCAGAAGGCCGTGCTCGCGAACTCGCCGTTCATCATCATGTTCGAGAAGGTCGTGCAGGTCGCGACGCGCCCCGGCGTGACCGGGCCGGAAATCGGGCCGATCAACGATCTCGTGTCATACCGCACGCTCGCGAAGTAATCGCGGCTGCCCGCGCGGCCGGCCATGCCGGCGCGCGGGTAATCGCCGCTACCGTTGCGCCGGCGCTGTGCCGTGCGGCGGCCGGCGATCTACAATGGCCGGCACCGCGAGGGCCGGCTGGTCCCGGCGATGGCACCCACCACCGAATTCGCTTCGAGAAGGAAAACAGGATGCGCACGCTCCAACAACTGAGAATGGAATTCCTGCAGTACAAGATCGAACCGATCGGCTGGCTCGGCGACAGCCCTTCCCGCTTCGACTTTTATACGGAAACGGCGATCGGGTGCGACTCCATCCTCGAGCTCGGCGTGTTTACCGGGCTGACCACGACGGCCTTCATGCTCGCGCAACCGAAGCGCCTCGTGTCGGTCGACATCTCCGACGAGCACTTCCACATCCGGCGCGAACTGGAGCAGGCCGCGAAAGACCTGTCGGTCGACTTCGAATTCAGGATCGCCGACGATCTTGCAATGGAGCCGCTGGCATCCGACCTGCTGTTCATCGACACCACGCATACGTACGAGCAGACGCTCGCCGAACTGAACCGCTTCGGCCCGCTGGCACGCAAGAAGATCGTGCTGCACGACATGACCGCGGCCGGCGTGTACCAGGCGGTGTTCCAATGGCTGTGGGACAACAAGCAGTTTCATATTACGTATCACGACAGCCGCGGCTGCGGCGCGGTCGTCTGCGAGCGCCACGTCGGCTACTGAGCCGGGCACACACCGGGGAAAGAACATGCATTCGAGCGAGCACGCAGTCTGCGTGGCGATCAACGACAACAACCGCGCCTGGTATGAAATGCTCGTGCCGTTCCTGTTGTCGCTGCGGCACACCGGCTACGACGGCCGGATCGCGGTGATCGGCTACGGGCTCTCCGAACGCAAGCGGCAGATCCTCGCGAGCCAGTCGGTCGACGTGATCGAAGCGTCGGGCGAGTATGCGCTGCCGGTCGGCCGCTTCATCGAGGCCGCCGAGTATTGCGCACGCAACCCGCAGATCCGCAAGCTCGCGCTGTACGACGCCGACATCTGGTTCTGCGCGCCGGGGTTCGACCTGTTCTCGCAGATCGCCGACGACCGGATCCACGCCTGCCCCGACCCGCTGTTCTGCACGTTCGTCGTCACGCCGCTGATCGGCGAGCGGCGCGACCATCACTGGCGCCTCGTCGTCGACGAAGTCTCCGCACGCCACGGCGGCGCGTTGCAGGCCGGGCTCGTTGCCGGAACCGCCGACGCGTGGGCACGCTACGCCGGCCACCTGCGCGACTGCATCGCCCGCATCGGCACCGATTTCCAGGAATGCTTCGGGATCGATACGACGTTCCTGCACCTGTGGAGCGCACAGGGCGAAACGGCACTGCTCGATCCCGTCCAGAACTTCGTCAGCAAGTACGGCATTCACGAAGCGTTCGACGCGAGCAGCGGCACGACGACACTCCGGTATCACGACGAGCCGATCCGCGCGCTGCACATGACCGGCGATATCCGCTTCCTCGACCGGTGGCGCTACTACGCGAACCACGTCGACGCCGCGCTGCGCGACGGCGTGCCGTTCGCGCTGTCTGACGGCACGCCGTCCCGATCCGACGCAGTCGCCGCGCGCGTCGCAGCGACCGGCTACGTGCAATCGGCCGGGCTGACCGTTTCGTCCGCCGCGATCGAGGCAAGCGCGGGCGCCTACCTGCAGGCGATCGACGAACCGGGCGGCACGATGCTCGTCGGCAGCGGCAACCACGAAGTCGTGTTCACCGCGACCCGCGACATCGCGCGGCTGAACGTCTATGTCACGCATCCTTCCGGCTCGCCGTCGCCGCTGCTGTGCGAAGTGCTGGTCGACGGGCACGCGCAGCGCAAAGGCACCGAACTGATGGCGCATTTCTGGTATCAGGTCGCGGCCGGCGCCGTCATCACGCTGCGCTCGACGAGCCTCGGCGGCCAGCAGTGCAATGCGATCTGGCGGCTGCGCGAGGCGCCGGACATGCAGCAGTAGGCTGCCGGCCCGCTGCCGTTCAATTGAAGGCCGCCCACACCAGGTACGCATTCAACCCGACGATCACGACCGTCGCCGCCCCGGCGACGATCCGCAGCGGCAGCCGCATCGCGTAGGCGCCCATCACGTCCGCGCGCGCCGACAGCATCAGCAGCGCGATCATCGGCAGCGGCAGCACGAAGCTCAGCACGACCTGGCTCGCGACCATCGCACGCGTGACGTCGCAGCCGAGCGCGACCACCGCGAACGCGGGCGCAACCGTCACCGCACGCCGCACCCAGACCGGCATGCGGCGATGGATGAAGCCCTGCATCACGACCTGCCCGGCCATCGTGCCGACCACCGAACTCGACACGCCCGACGTCAGCAGCGCGACGAGAAACAGTGCGCCGGCCGCCGGCCCGAGCACAGGGATCAGCGTGTGATACGCGTCGCCGATGTCGGTCATGCCCGGCGCGCTCGCGTGAAACGCCGACGACGCCATCATCACCATCGCGAGATTCACGAACCCGGCCAGCCCGAGTGCGACGACGACCTCGCGGTTCGAGAAGCGCACGAGCCGCCGCCGCTGCGCGTCGTCATGCGGCGCGGTGCGATCCTGCGTGAGACCCGAATGCAGATACAGCGTGTGCGGCATGATCGTCGCACCGATGATCCCGACCGCGATCGTCAGCGCCGCGTGATCCGGAATCTGCGGGACGACCAGATGGAACGCGGCCGCTTGCCAGTCCTGCGGCGCGATCAGCAGTTCGCCGAGATAGCACGCGCCGATCACGCCGACCAGCGCCGCGATCGCGGCTTCCAGCGGCCGGAAGCCGCGCTTTTCGAGCGCGAGAATCGCGCAGGTGGCGAACGCCGTCGCGATCATCCCCGCGAACAGCGACAGGTGGCACAACAGCCCGAATGCGAGCGCGCCGCCGAGGAATTCGGCGAGGTCGGTCGCCATCGCGGCGATCTCGGACGCGATCCACATGCCCCACACGACCGGCGCGGGGAAGCGGTCGCGGCACAGCTCGGCAAGATTGCGGCCGGTCACGATGCCGAGCTTCGCGGACATCGCCTGGAACAGCATCGCGACCGCGTTCGCGGCCAGCACGACCCACAGCAGCCGGTAGCCGTACGCGGCGCCGGCCTGGATGTTGGTCGCGAAGTTGCCGGGATCCATATAGCCGATCGACGCAATCACGGCCGGGCCGACGAACGGCAATAGCGCGGCGACTCCGGTGCGGCGCCCTTCCAGCGCGGCGCGCGCCGCGCCGTCGGTGCACTCGGTGGACAGGCCCGGCAGCGCGAAGCCGCCGGCAGGTTTGCTCGTGACGGGAATCATGGTGAGGTTCCGTTCGAATGAGGAAGGCTTCCTGCAGTTCGGGCGTCGCGGCCGGCATGCCGCCTGCCGGCCGCTGCGGCGGCGTTACAGCGGCACGACGTCGGGACGGTTGCGCGGAAACTGCGCGATCACGTCCGGCGCGACGTTCAGGTGTGCTTCGACGAGCTTCGGCGGCGTATGCGCGAGCCAGTCGGACAGCGACACTTCCGCATAGCGGTCGGTCTTGAAGATCTCGAGGAACACCAGATCGGTGCTGCCGGTGTTCTGCACGTAGTGCCCGAGACTCTTCTTCACGTAGCCGACGTCGCCCGCGCGGAAGTCGGCCGTCTGCGCCTTCGGCCCCGTGTCGAACACCGTCATCCGTGCCTCGCCCTGCAGGTAGTACTGCCATTCGTCCGCGTTCGGGTGCCAGTGCAGCTCGCGCATGCCGCCCGGATGCACGGTGACGAGCGCCGCCGCGACGGTGGTCGACACGTTGAAGTTGGTGCTGTCCGCGATCCGCACTTCGCCGCCGCGGGTCTTCCTGACCGGCTTCATGTCACCGAGCGAAAAGATGAACGGATGCGGCGGCGCCCCGGCCGACGACGCCGACGCGCGCTGCGCCTCCGCGAGCGGGCCCGGTTCGTCGCCCTGGAAGATCCACAGGTTGTCGAGCGGAATGTTCTTGAACGTATCGGCCGGTACGCCGAAGTTGAGCGCAAGCACGTCGGGCGGCGTATGCGCGACCCAGTCGGTCAGCAACAGCGTGTTGAATTCGGACGCGCGGCCGTTATCGAACGCGAGCAGGAATTCGGCGCCGTCGGTGCCGAGGCCCTGCAGCGAATGCGGCAGGCCGGGCGGGAAATACCAGAGATCGCCGGTTTTCACGTCCTGTACCGACGGCCGTCCCAGCTCGTCGAGCACCGTGATCCGGCAGCGGCCGTCGAGCATGATGGCCCACTCGGCCTGCTGGTGCCAGTGCATCTCGCGAATGCCGCCGCGCGTGAGGCGCATGTTGACGCCGGAAATGGTTTCGGAAATCGCAAAATCGTCCTGCGTGACTTCACGCGCCCATCCGCCATTTTGAATGCGTTTATGCGCATTATTGAATGACGCCCAGAATAACGGCATGCCGTTGATATCGGTGGCCGGCGGATCCTGAAAGGACGGAAATTGATTTGCGATGGCCGGATTTTTGGGCCCCGGGTCAGTCAGGCTCTGGCGGTTGCGCGCATTCACCGCACCTTCCGGTGGGCGGTCCGGATTGCCGAACGAGGCGGCCTTGGCCGATACCGCGATACCCGCCGCGGCAATGGCGCCGGCCGTTCCCGCCAGCATCTTGCGTCGAGAAAGATTCGTCATGATGTCCTCTTCATGCCTGCAATTGAGCGAATTTTCATTACGGAACATTTGTCGCTTTTCTGATTATCGAAAATCGAACATCCCGTGACGCAAGTTAAATCCAATTTCCATTAAAACTTAAATGAATTATTAATCTGAATTAATGAGTTAATCTGATTCGCTTTAATTTTGTAATGATTGAGGCGCTGTGGGGTGCGGGACGCAGGTGGCCGATGCCGATGAGTCGGTCGGGTCAAGTGAAGATGGAAATGCAATCGGGCGCGGTCGTCATGTCAGCCATTCGATTTGGATAACTGATCGAATGGAGCGGAAACGGACTTGTGCCGAAACGTCGAACGTCATCCAACCGTGTCGGGTCGGGTACGACTCGCTCCCGCAGCATTTCGTCGAACCGGCGTAAGGCGAACATTGTGTCGAAAGCCTCCTGAGGCAAGCGACACGCCCCCTCCCCGCCGCCACCCACGCTTTCGACCCTATCACCTATCCTCACACCATAGTTTTTATCCGCTGGCGTGAATGATTTTGGCTTTGTTAGATGGATGACATTCGATCATCAGACGACAACGATCTAACAGCCGATGACCTGCGCGTTCGCCCGTACCGTCGAATCCCGCTATGCCGAGCTGACGCCGACGGCCAAGCGCATCGCGAGCTACATGCTCGCGAACCTCGAGCGGCTCGGGCTCGAGACGGCCGACCAGATCGCGCAGCAGGCCGGCACCAGCGGCATCTCGGTCGGGCGCTTCCTGCGCAGCGTCGGCTACCGCAACCTCGACGACCTGAAGCGCGAATTGCGCGGCGGCGCCGATCGCCCGTGGATGATCACCGACCGGCTCGACGAATACCGCCGCGTCGCGGGCACGCAACCGGCCGAACCCGACGGCAACGGCTACGACAGCCCGCTCGTGTCGTCACTCGAGCGCGAGCTCGATGCGATCCGCCACGTGTACCGGCTCGCCGAAGGCCCGGTGTTCGCGCAGGTGGCCGACCGGATCGCCCATGCGGATGCGGTGTTCATCCTCGGCATCCAGTCGACGCGCGGGATCAGCAACGCATTCAGCAGCTACCTCGAATACCTGCGCCCGCGCGTGTTCTATTCGGACGGCCAGTCGGGCTCGTACGTCGACTCGCTGAACTCCGAATTCGAGCGGCCGTACTGCATCGTCACCGATACGCGCGCGTATTCGCGCGGCGCGCGCCGCTATTGCCAGGCGGCCGCCGAGCGCGGGCAGCCATTCGCGCTGGTCACCGACCTCTCTTGCCCGTGGGCGCGCGACTGGCCGGCCGACCTGCTGCAGGTGAAGACCGACGTCGGCCAGTTCTGGGATTCGCTCGCGCCGCTCACCTGCCTGTTCAACCTGCTGATCACGGCCGTGGTCGACCGCCTCGGCCCCGCGATCGACCGGCGCGTCGCGCGCAACCGCGAGCTGCAGCACACGTTCGATCAATTCGAATCCTGAATGCGAGTGCCTTCCGAACCGCCGATGAACGCTCACCGCCTCGTTGAAATCACGCCCGCCACGCATCGCGTCGACATCGATCTCGTCTACGCGACCGATCGCAACCTCACTGGCAAGCCGATCTACCGCCGCGCGCACTGCCTGCTGCTGGAGCCGGCCGAAGCCGCGCTGCGCCGCGCGGTGGACGTCGCGGCCCAAGCCGGCTTCACGCTGCGCATCTATGACGCGTACCGGCCGCCGCAAGCGCAGCAGGTGCTGTGGGATTTCCTGCCCGATCCGAACTTCATCGCCGACCTCGGCCGCGGCTCGAATCACAGCCGCGGCACCGCGCTCGACCTGACGCTCGTCGGCGCGGACGGCGAGCCGCTCGACATGGGCACCGGTTTCGACGAGATGGTCGCCGCGTCGGGCCACTTCCACGCAGGGCTGCCCGCAGCCGTGCAGCGCAACCGCCTGCTGCTGCTCGGCGTGATGCATGCGGCCGGCTTCGTGCACATCGACAGCGAATGGTGGCACTACGAATTGCCGGACTCGCGCGCGCTGCCGCAGATCGACAATGCCGACAGCGGCCCGTGGTACCTGATGTGACGGCCATACGCATTCTGTTCACCGTTCACGTTCGACGACTTCAACGATCCCAACGACAGATGGAGCGCACATGAAATTGCTGACATCCCGGCTCGTCGCGGCGCTGGCCGCCGCGTCCGTACTCGCCGCCGTTCCGCTTTCCGCCGCGCGCGCGGAAACGCCGAAGGACATGTTCGTGATGGCCACGCTGCTCGACGAATTCACGACGCTGGACCCGGGCGAGATCTACGAGCTTGTGCCGGAGGAATACGTCGCGAACACGTACGACCGGCTCGTGCGCGTCGACCTGCGCGATCCGTCGAAATTCAACGGCGACGTCGCGCAGTCGTGGACGGTGAGCACCGACGGGCTGACCTATACGTTCAAGCTGCGCCCCGGCATCAAGTTCCACTCGGGCAACCCGCTGACGGCCGACGATGTCGCGTGGTCGATCCAGCGCGCGGTGCTGCTCGACAAGGGCCCGGCCGCCGTGCTGACCGGCATCGGGCTCACGAAGGCGAACGTCGTCGCCAACGTGAAGAAGCTCGACGACCTGACAGTGTCGGTCACGACCGACCAGAAGTACGCACCGACCTTCGTGCTGAACGTGCTCGGCTCGTGGCCCGCGTCGGTGGTCGACAAGAGGCTGCTGCTGTCGCACCAGCAGGGCAACGACTTCGGCAACGCATGGCTGAAGACCAACGAGGCCGGCTCCGGCGGCTACAAGCTCGTGAAGTGGACGGCCGGCGACAGCGTCGTGCTGCAACGTTTCGACGGCTACCGGCTGCCGCTCGCGATGAAGCGCATCGTGCTGCGCCACGTGCCCGAAGCCGCGAGCCAGCGCCTGCTGCTGGAAAACGGCGATGTCGATGCGGCGCGCGACCTGAGCCCCGACGATCTGGCGTCGGTCGTGAAGTCCGGCAAGGCGAAGGTGTCGGCCTCGCCGCAGGCGACGCTGCTGTATCTCGGCCTGAACACGAAGAACCCGACGCTCGCGAAACCCGACGTGCAGGAAGCGTTGAAGTGGCTCGTCGACTATGCGGGCATCCAGGGCAACGTGGTGAAGACGACCTACAAGGTGCACCAGACCTTCCTGCCCGAAGGCTTCCTCGGCACGCTGAACACGAACCCGTACAAGCTTGATGTCGCGAAGGCGAAGGCACTGCTCGCGAAGGCCGGTGTGCCGAACGGCTTCTCGGTGACGATGGACGTGCGCAACGACTATCCGTACACCGAAATCGCGCAGGCCGTGCAGGCGAACTTCGCGCAAGCGGGCATCAAGGTGCAGCTGATCCCCGGCGACAACAAGCAGACGCTCTCGAAATACCGCGCGCGCCAGCACGACATCTACATCGGCGAATGGTCGGCCGACTACATCGATCCGCACAGCAACGCGCAGGGTTTTGCGTGGAATCCGGACAACTCCGACAAGTCGAGCTATAAAATGCTGGCCTGGCGCAACAGCTGGGACATCCCGCAACTGACGAAGGAAACCGACACCGCGCTCGCCGAACCGACCGCCGCGAAACGCGCGCAACGGTACCAGGCGATGCAGAAGGAGATGCTCGCGCGCTCGCCGTTCGTGATCATGTTCGAGAAAGTCGCGCAGGTCGCGACGCGGCCCGGCGCGAGCGGGCTCGAAGTCGGACCGATCAACGATCTCGTGTCGTACCGCAACCTGAAGAAGCAATAAGATCCGCCGCATGTCGACACCCGCCTCCTCCCTCGAAGCACTGCGCACGCTGCCCGCGCGGCGCCCGGCCGTACGCTGGGCACTGCGCGTGCTGCGCTGGGCGCTCACGCTCGCCGTCACGTTCGCGGGGCTGCTCGCGCTGACGTTCGTGATCGGCCGCAAGGTGCCGATCGATCCCGTGCTCGCGATCCTCGGCGATCGCGCGTCGGCCGAGGCCTACGCGGCCGAACGCATCGCGCTCGGGCTCGACAAGCCGCTCGTCGCGCAATTCCTGATCTATGCGCGCGACGTGCTGCACGGCAACCTCGGCATGTCGCTGCTGACCGCGAACCCCGTGCTCGACGACATCAAGCGCGTCTTCCCGGCCACCCTCGAACTGGCGACGATCGCGACGCTGATCGGTATCGCGATCGGCGTGCCGCTCGGCGTCGCGGCCGCCGTGAAGCACAACCGGCCGATCGACCACATCGCGCGCTTCGTCGGGCTGATCGGCAATTCGGTGCCGGTGTTCTGGCTCGGGCTGATGGGGCTGCTGCTGTTCTACGCGCGGCTGCACTGGGTCGGCGGGCCCGGCCGGCTCGATCCCGTGTACGACGGGATGGTCGAGCCACGCACGGGCAGCCTGCTGATCGACGCGGCGCTCGCGGGCGAGTGGGACGTGTTCCGCAACGCGGTGTCGCACATCGCGCTGCCGGCCGCAATCCTCGGCTACTACTCCGTCGCATACCTGAGCCGGATGACGCGCTCGTTCATGCTCGACCAGTTGAGCCAGGAATACATCGTCACCGCACGCGCGAAGGGGTTGTCGGAACGGCGCGTGATCTGGCGGCACGCGTTCGGCAACATCATGGTGCCGCTGCTCACCGTAATCGCGCTCACGTACAGCAACCTGCTCGAAGGCTCGGTGCTGACCGAGATCGTGTTCGCGTGGCCGGGGCTCGGCTCGTACCTGACCGGCGCGCTGCTGAACGCCGACATGAACGCGGTGCTCGGCGCGACGCTCGTGATCGGCGCGATGTTCATCACCGTCAACCTGCTGACCGACGCGCTGTACCGCGTGTTCGATCCGCGTGCGCGCTGAGGGCCGCATCGACATGACCGCTTCCATCCCGCTTCTTTCATCGCCCATGCCGAAGGTCCTCCGATCATGAACGCCGAGCGCCTCACGCTGCGCGCGTGGCTGCTGTCCGACGCGCCCGCGTCGCGCTCGCAGGCCGCACTCGGCCTCGCGTACCGACGCTGGCGTCGTTTCGCCACGAATCCGCTCAACCTGTTCGGGCTCGCGATTCTCGTCGCACTGATCGTCGTCGCGATCGTCGGCCCGCTGATCATGCCGCACGATCCGCTGCGCCAGGTGCTGTCCGACCGGCTGCTGCCGCCCGGCTCGCCGTCGCACTGGCTCGGCACCGACCAGCTCGGCCGCGACATCCTTTCGCGGCTGATCGCCGGTTCGCGCCTCACGCTCGGCATCGCCATCCTCGTTGTCGTGATCGTCGTGCCGATCGGCCTGCTGATCGGCACGACGGCCGGCTACTGCGGCGGCTTCGTCGACAGCGTGCTGATGCGCATCACCGACATCGCGCTCGCGTTCCCGAAGATCGTGCTCGCACTCGCGTTCGCGGCCGCGCTCGGGCCCGGCGTGATCAACGCGGTCGTCGCGATCTCGATCACCGCGTGGCCCGCATATGCGCGGCTCGCGCGTGCGGAGACGATCCGCATCGCGCAGGCCGACTTCATCCATGCCGCACGCCTGCAGGGGGCGTCGGGCCCGCGCATCCTGCTGCGCTACATCGTGCCGCTTTGCATGTCGTCGGTGATCGTGCGCGCGACGCTCGACATGGCCGGCATCATCCTGACCGTCGCGGGCCTCGGCTTCCTCGGCCTCGGCGCGCAGCCGCCGAGCCCCGAATGGGGCTTCATGGTCGCGTCCGGCCGCAACGTGCTGCTCGACGCGTGGTGGGTCGCGACGCTGCCCGGCTGCGCGATCCTGCTCGTGAGCCTCGCGTTCAACCTGCTCGGCGACGGGCTGCGCGACGTCTTCGATCCCCGCCATGGAGCGTGACATGCCGACGAATCCCGCCCCCTCGCCCGCGCCGCTCTGCGAGATCGACGGCCTGAAGATCGGCTTTCGCGGCCATGACGGCACCGTCACCGACGCCGTGCGCGACCTGTCGCTGACGCTCGCCCCCGGCGAACGGCTCGGCATCGTCGGCGAATCGGGCTCCGGCAAATCGCTGACCGGCCGCGCGCTGCTCGGCCTGCTGCCCGACGCCGCGCACTGGTCGGCACGCACGATGCGCTTCGCGGGCCACGACCTGCTCGCGATGTCGCCGGGCGAACGCCGGCGGCTGTGCGGCAGCCAGATGGGCATGATCCTGCAGGATCCGAAGTACTCGCTGAACCCGGTGATGACGGTCGCGAAGCAGATGGGCGAAGCGTTCCGGCTGCACGAGCCGGGCCTGCGCGGCCGCGCGCTGCGCGAGCGGATCGTCGACGCGCTCGCGGCCGTGCAGATCCGCGACCCGGCGCGCGTCGCCGATGCGTATCCGCACGAGCTGTCGGGCGGCATGGGCCAGCGCGTGATGATCGCGATGATGGTGTCGACCGGCCCGCGCCTGCTGATCGCCGACGAGCCGACCTCCGCACTCGACGTCGCCGTGTCGATGCCGGTGCTCGCGGTGCTCGACGCAATGATCGCGCGGCACGACACGGGCCTGATGTTCATTAGCCACGACCTGCCGCTCGTGATGTCGTTCTGCGATCGCGTCGCGGTGATGTACGCGGGCCGCGTGGTCGAAACCTGCGCCGCGCGCGACCTGCGCGACGCATCCCATCCCTATACGCGCGGGCTGCTCGCGGCGAACCCGCCGCTCGCAAACCCGCCGGACGAACTGCCCGTGCTGCGGCGCGATCCGGCGTGGCTCGAGCCCGCGTCGCATGCCGGCTCGCCCGCCGATCGACAGGAGGCCGCACGATGATCGACGTCGATCACGCATCGATCCGTTTCCCGACCCGCACGGGTCACGTCGACGCCGTGCGCGACGCGAGCTTCGCGGTGCGCGACGGCGAGGTGTTCGGGCTCGTCGGCGAATCGGGTTCCGGCAAGTCGACGCTGCTGCGTGCGCTGACGGGCCTCGTGCCGCTCGCATCCGGCAGCCTGTCGATCGACGGCCGGCCGGTGGGCGGCACGCCCGATCGCGCCTTTCGCCGTCACGTGCAGATGGTGTTCCAGGATCCGTATGCGTCGCTGCATCCGCGCTTCACGGTCGACCAGACGCTGCGCGAGCCGCTGTCGATCCACCGCATCGGCGACACCGATGCGCGCATCGCCCGCGCGCTGTCCGAGGTCGGACTCGGCCCCGCGTTCCGGTTCCGCTATCCGCACCAGTTGTCGGGCGGCCAGCGGCAGCGCGTCGCGATCGCGCGTGCATTGATCGTCGAGCCGCGCGTGCTGCTGCTCGACGAACCGACATCCGCGCTCGACGTGTCGGTGCAGGCCGAGATCCTGAACCTGCTGCGCCGCCTGCATCGCGAACGCAAGCTGACGATGATCCTCGTGAGCCATAACCTCGCAGTGGTCGGCTTCCTGTGCCAGCGCGTCGCGGTGATGCAGCAGGGCGAGATCGTCGAGCAACTGCGGATCGAGGACGTGCGCGCCGGGCAGGTGGCGCGCGATTACACCCGCACGTTGCTGAACGCGACCGAAGGCTACCGCCGCCTGGACCCGGCGATCGACGCGCCGGCGGCCTGACGCGCCGCACTCGGCGAAAGTACGCCTCTGCGCGCGCGTCGCATGACATGACCCGAACGCGACGCGATATACCGGCCGGCGTCATGCTCCGTCGGCCGGTTGCTCCAATTCCACTCCGCTTCGAATAGCGCGACCGCCAACATCGGCCCGTCGAACGATTTCCGGTATCGGCATGCTCGCCCACGCGAGCCCCTCCTGCCGCTCCCCACGTCCCTCCGCCCGACCGCCGACTTCGGCGAAAAATAAATTAGTACGTGTCCTAGAAAAATTCCCTATCCATTAGTACCAGTCAAATTACAAAAACCTTACACAGATCGCATAATTTCATCCGAAACGCGCCATTCTGAGATTTAAATTCAACTCGCGCTTTCGAAAACCGAAGTTTATTTGGAGATTTAAATATGCGACTCATCAAGCGCAGCGCAATCCCGTTCCTGCTCGTCGCCGCCGGCGCGGCCTTTTCGTCCGCGGCCCACGCCGCGGACGGCACCGTCAACTTCCGCGGCAACGTCATCGCATCGACGTGCAGCATCGACGGCGGATCGGATCTCACCGTCCCGCTGCCGCCGGTCAGCACCAGTTCGCTCGCCGATGTCGGCTCCGTCGCCGGCCGCAGCGGGTTCTCGCTTGCGCTGACCGGCTGCACGGTCGGAGACAACAACCCGGTGAAGGTCGGCGTCGTGTTCGAGAACGGCTCGAACGTCGATCAATCGAGCGGCCGACTGACGATCGATTCGGGCGCCAAGGCCGCCGAGGGCGTCCAGATCAACGTGCTGGATTCGCAGCAGAACCACATCCCCATCGGCGCGCAAACCGGCGCAAGCACCCAGTTGGTCGATATCGATGCCGACGGCAAGGCGAAGCTGAACTACTTCGCCGAGTACTACGCCTCGGGTGCCGTGAAGGCCGGCGACGTCGCTTCGCGTGTCGAGTACTCGCTCATCTATCAGTAAGGACACGCGTGTGGAGATCGCCGTCCCGGCGATCTCTACCCGTCACGCCGTGCGACGCGGAACCCGCCGTTTCCGCCCGCTTCCCGTCCCATCGATCCGAGTCCACACGCCCATGAAACTGTTGAAGCTCTTCCGTACGCTGACTCTCGCCGTCGCCGCATTCGCGTCGCAGGCCGACGCGAGCGTCGTGATCGCCGGCACGCGCGTGATCTTCCCGTCGAGCGAGCGCGAAGTCACGATCCAGCTCACGAACGACAGCAAGCGTCCGGCGCTGGTACAGGCATGGCTCGACGATGGCGACAGCCGCGCGTTGCCGGAGAACATCGACGTGCCGTTCACGCTGACGCCGTCGATCTTCCGGATGGAAGCCGGCAATGGCCAGACGCTGCGTCTCGTGCACACCGGCGAACCGCTTCCCGCCGACCGGGAATCGCTGTTCTGGCTGAACGTGCTCGAAGTGCCGCCGAAGGCATCCGCGACCGAGAGCCGCAACCGCATCCAGCTGGCGTTCCGCTCACGCATCAAGATCATGTATCGCCCGGCCGGACTGGCCGGCAACGTCGACGACGCCCCCGTGCAGCTCGGCTGGCGCGTGGTTCGCGCCGACGGCGGCTACGCGCTCGAGGCCAGCAATCCGACGCCGTTCGTCGTCAATTTCGGCAACGTGCTGCTGAAGTCCGGCGGGCGCCAGCACGACGCCGGCATGGGCTACGTGCTGCCCCGAAGCACGCAACGATTCCCGATCAAGGATCTCGCCGGTGCGCCCGCCGCCGGTGCAACCGTCGAGTTCGGCAGCATCAACGACTGGGGCCGGGCAACCGACATCGAACGTCCGGTCAGCGTCGAACCGTAACGCGACCGAGGCCGGCAGCGCATCGCAACGGTGCGCGCCGAGCGCGCTCCCTCTTTTCGTCCGACGTCGCTCCGGCCGTTCCGACCGACACGGAAACCCCTGATTTTCCATCCGCCGCCGCGCGGTGTGCACGCCTGCGCGCCTGCGCCGGCGAAACGCGCCCGCACGACCCGACCTTTCTGGAGTATTGCGCATGACCCCGACCCGACTGCCGCGCCGCGGCGCGGCCGACGTGCCGCGCGTCAAGCCAATCCATCTGCTGGTGGCCGCCTGCGTCGCCGCGTGGTCCGTCGATGGCCGCGCGACGACGCAGGCCGCCGCCGAAAGCACGCTCGCGCACGTCGAGTTCGACGGTGCGTTCCTGCAGAATCGCCTGGGCAAGCCTGTCGACGTGTCGCGCTTCGCCCAACGCAACGTGACGGCCCCCGGTGTGTACACCACCGACATCCATGTCGGTCCCGACTGGATCGGCCGCTACGACGTGCGCTTCGTGGCCGCGCCGGATTCGGGCGACGCCCGGCCGTGCTTCGACCGCGCGCTGCTCGAGCGCGTCGGCGTCGATTTCGGCAAGCTCGCGCCGGACGTCGTCGCGCGGCTGGACGACAGCGGCACCTGCCAGCGACTCGCGCAAGTCGTGCCGGGCGCCAGCGCGGCATTCGACTTCGAGCGGCAGACACTGCGGCTGTCGATCCCGCAGGCGTCGCTCGTGCGCAAGGCGCGCGGCTACGTGAGCCCCGATCAATGGACCTCCGGCGAAACCGTCGGCCTGCTCGGCTACAACTTCAATCTCTACACGTCGAAGGCCAGCGGCCACACCGCGCAGACGCAAGGCTATCTCGGCCTGAACGGCGGCGTGAACCTCGGCAACTGGCGCTTTCGCCACGAAGGCTCCTATTCGTGGTCGTCGCGCGGCGAGCGCCGCTACCAGGACATCGCGACCTATCTCCAGCGCGACTTGCCGTCGTTGTCGTCGCAACTCGTCATCGGCGAAAGCTACACGTCGGGCGAACTGTTCGACTCGACGCAGTTCCGCGGCGTGCGCCTGTCGACCGATGACCGGATGCTGCCCGACTCGCTGCGCGGCTATGCGCCCGTGGTGCGCGGCATCGCGAACAGCAACGCGAAGGTGACGATCCGCCAGAACGACGTGACGATCTACGAGACGACGGTCGCGCCCGGCAATTTCGAAATCGACGACCTCTATCCGACCGGGTACGGTGGCGACCTGCAGGTGTCGATTGCCGAAGCCGACGGCTCCGTGCATTCGTTCTCGGTGCCCTACGCCGCCGTGCCGATGTCGCTGCGGCCGGGCATCGGCCGCTACAGCTTCGTCGCGGGCACGCTGCGCAATCCCCACGGATCGAGCCAGCCGCTGTTCATGCAGGCCACGTACCAGCGCGGCCTGACCAACCTGCTGACGGCCTATGGCGGCGTCACGCTCGCCGGCGGTTATGCGTCGGCGATGCTGGGCGGCGCATTCAACACGTCGTTCGGCGCGTTCGGCGCGGACGTCACGCATGCGCTGACCGCGATCCCCGGCGCGAAGCGCTACAGCGGTTCGAGCGTGCGCGTCAGCTATGCGAAGTCGGTCGACGCGACCGGCACCGATATCGCACTCGCCGCGTATCGCTATTCGACTGACGGCTATTTCGGCCTCAACGATGCGATGCAGGCGCGCGACGCCGCACGCGACGGCCGCTCGGCCCAGTCGGTCTGGCGTCAGCGCCATCGCGCATCGCTGGCGCTCACGCAGCGCCTCGGCACGACCGGCGGGCGCATCAATGCGACGGCATCGGCCGTCAACTACTGGAATCGTCCGGGCTCGGACGTCAACTACTCGGTGGGCTACACGAACCAGTTCCGCAACCTGTCCTACAGCCTGACGGCCACGCGACAGCGCAGTGCCGGTGGCGACATGGGCACGCTCTACTACGCCAGCGTCACGATCCCGTTCGGCCGCGAGCGCCCGATGACCGTCTCGGGCAACGTGTCGCGCGACACGCTCGGCCGCACCCGGTTGCAGTCGACGTTGTCCGGATCGCTCGGCGACGACCACGCGCTGTCGTACAGCGTCAGCGCGAACCACGCGTCCGGATCGAATTCGGCCACGGACGGCAGCGCCAACGTCACGTACCGCACGCGCCTGGCGGAAGTCAACGCCAGCGCGGGCGCGAGCACCGACTTCCAGCAGGGCTCGCTCGGCGTGCGCGGCGCGCTGGTCGCGCATCGCGGCGGCATCACGTTCTCGCAGCCGGTATCCGAGACGTTCGCGATCGTCGAGGCGCCCGGCGCGGCCGGCGCGCGCGTCACGAACGCAGCGGGCGTCAAGGTCGACGGCAACGGCTACGCGGTCGTGCCGTACCTGACGCCATACAGCCTCAACACGGTCGCACTCGATCCGAAGGGCATCCCGATGGACGTCGAGCTGAAGGAAACCAGCCGGCAGATCGCGCCGCGTGCCGGTGCGGTGCCGCTCATCCGGTTTGCGACCGACACCGGCCGCGCGGCGCTCGTTCAGGCGCGCCAGGCCGACGGCACGCCACTGCCGTTCGGCGCCGTCGTGCACGACGACACCGGCAAGGAAGTCGGCGTCGTCGGCCAGGCGAGCAAGATCTTCGCGCGCGGGCTCGCCGACAGCGGCTCGCTGACCGTTCAGTGGGGCGCCGATGCCCGCTCCGTCTGCCGGATCGCCTACACGCTGCCGGTTGCGGAGCGTCGCCGGCCGTTGCCCGGCATACAGACCGTCAAGAGCACTTGCCTGTCCGATTCGACGACCGCCGGCATTCAGTAAGGAATCCCTATGTCTCACTTTCGCCAATCGTCCGCATTGACCCGAACCACGACTCCGGCCGCCGCGGTGCGCGTCGCTCGCCGCCCGCTCCACCTGTTCGCGGGCGCCTCCGCGCTTGTGCTCGCATCCGTCGCCTTCGCGACCGACGCGATCGCCGCCTCCCTCTATGCGTTCGGGCAGGCCACCGTTTCCAGCCCCGGAAACGCCACGCCGGGCACGGTCGTCGCGCGTCACTACTTCACGCCGCAGGACGTATGCGGCGCGAGCACCTGCCAGATCACGGGCATCAGGATGTACTCCAAGGGCGGGGTGTGGGTGTCCGACGGCCCCGACCTGGAAACCAATGTGTCCGGCTTGTCGACGCGCATGCTCGTCGACGGTAACGTGGCCGTCTCGTCGACGAAGGCGACGCTGCGCAATACGCTCGAAGTCTCGCTGTTCCGCGACAGCCGGCAGCCGCAAGATGGATCGCTCAATTCGGGTGCGCTCAGCGCCTATTACTCGATCGAATACAAGTCCGGCATCTTCGGCGCCTCGTCCCCGGTCTTCCTCGCCGCAAAGGTCAGCTTCATCAACGGAACGTGCTCGATTCCGGACCAGACCGTCACGCTGCCGCCCGTGCAGCACCATGTGTTCAAGGGCGTCGGTTCGACCGCCGGCGCAACGGACTTTCAGGTGCAGTTGAACAATTGCCCGGCCGGCTACAACCGGATCGGCTATCAACTGGCGCCGCTGGACGACATGGTCACGGGGTCCCCCGGCGGGATGCAGTTGCGCCCGGATGCCACGGCCAGCGGCATCGGCATCCAGATCGCCGACGCCGCGACGGGCCAGCCGCTGCCGCTGGGGAAGTCGCACACCGTGACGAGCTACAACCCGGCCACCGGCGGATCGCCGTCGATTCGGCTCCGTGCATCCTACCTGCAGACAGGCGCGAAGGTCGGTGGCGGTTCGGTTCATGCCGCGACGCAGGTTCTGCTCGACTATCAATGAATGACGCGCCGCCGGGGTAGCCCTGACATCCGCATGACGCGGCAGCGTGCGATACTCGGCCCGTCGCGGACCTGTTCGGCTCCACCGGGAACCCCGGTGCGCCGGGCGAGTCCATCTCCTTTCGTCAACAGCTCAACCGCAATAGGGAGGCGTTCATGCTGCAATTCATCGAAACCCTGGTCGTCGGGCTCATCGTCGGCCTCCTCGCCCGCGCACTCAAGCCCGGCGACGACAAGATGGGCATCCTGATGACCATCGTGCTCGGCATCGTCGGCTCGCTGGTCGCCGGCTACGTCGGCCGTGCCGCCGGCTGGTACGCACCGGGCCAGGGCGCGGGCTGGATCGCGTCGATCATCGGCGCGATCGTGCTGCTCGTGGTCGTCGGCGCGGCACGCAAGCGCATGAACTGAACGGCGCAGCTTCGGCTCCAACGCAAAACGGCCGCTCGAGACGAGCGGCCGTTTTGCTTTCCGGGCGGCGCAAGGCCGTTGCCCACACAACGGTCGCGACGACCGTTCGTCTTTCGATCTTATGCCACCCGGCATTTCCCTGACTTGCGGTTGCGCAAATCCGGCCTACATTGGTTTTAGCAATACGCAATCGTTTGCCGATTGCCATTATTTCGATTTTTTCATTCAAGAGGTCCGATGGTTTTGCCGTTTACGCATACAGCATCGCAGCGTTGACGGACTGCCACCCGAGCGGCCCGCTGCGACGCGCTTCCTCTCTGGAGCCTGTCATGAAGCATCGCCCTATCGCCGCCTCGTTCGTCCTGGCTGCCTCGCTTCTGGCCACTTCCTCGTCCTTTGCCGCCGGCGCGTCCGGCATCATCCACTTCTCGGGCATGATCGTCGAGCCGCCCTGCTCGTTCGCACTCGATACGGCCGATCTCGCCCGTGGGCACGTACGGCCCGACTGTCCGCGCCCGGCAAGCGGCCAGATTGCGTTCGTCGACGCCGCGAGCCAGCAGGCCATCAAGACCACGACCTTTACTCAGGCCTCGCGCGCAATCGTTTTACCGAACCGTCCGGGCAACAATCAGGCGCCGATGATCGCCGTCGTGACGTACCAGTAAAGCCGTTAGCCGGCGCGGCACCCGACGGGTTCCGCGCGCCGGTCCGGCGCACGTGCGCGCTTCGCCCGTCAATCGCGATGGCGCGCGATCCAGTCGCTGAACGCGCGGATCTTCTGCTGGTTGCCGATGTTCTCGGGATAGACGAAGAAGTAGCGCGCGCCCGTCTCGAGCACGATGTCGAACGGCCGTTCGAGCCGGCGCGCGCTGACGTCGTCGTCGACGAGCGTCACGTCGCCGATCGCGACGCCGAAGCCCTGCATCGCCGCGTTCGTCGCGAGATCGAGCGTGTCGAACGTCGGCCCGCGCGCGGGATCGACGTTGCGCTCGCCCGCGTGATCGAGCCACGCGCGCCAGTCGCGATGGTCGCGCGTCGGATGCAGCAACGTATGACGCGCAAGATCACCGACCGCATCGAGCGGCGACGTTTGCCGCAATTCGGGTGCGCACACCGGCGTCAGCCGCTCGTCGAACAGCGGCAGCGCGAACACGCCCGCGCCCGGCGACGTGCCGTAGACGACGGCCGCATCGAACGGCTCGGTCGAGAAATCGACCACGTGCTGCCACGCGGTCGTGATCTGCACATGGAGATCGGGATGCTCGCCCTGGAAGCGCATGATGCGCGGCAGCATCCAGCGCATCACGCAGGTCGGCACCTTCAGCGCGAGATCGGTGCGCTGCCGCGTGAGCCTCATCGAGATGTCTTCGATCCGCGCGAAGCTCTCGTTGACCACCGGCAGCAACTGCTCGCCCTCCGCCGTCAGCGTGAGGCCCTTTGCATGCCGCTTGAACAGCGGGAAACCGTAATGCGCCTCGAGTGTCTGGATCTGCCGGCTCACCGCGCCCTGCGTGATGCACAGCTGCTCGGCCGCGCGCGTGAAGCTGCGGTGGCGAGCCACCGTCGAGAAGATCTGCAGCGCGTGCAGGGGCGGAAGTCGGCGCATGAGGAAGGCTAACGGAAAAACGGCGCGAAAGGACCACGCGCCGATACCGGCGCGCGTTGTCCGACACGATAAGCCAAACGCCGGCT
>NZ_JAAGPO010000152.1:0-26850 GCF_017104825.1 Burkholderia sp. Ac-20345
TCATCGTGCCGAAGCCGGTGCTGCTGCGCGTCTTCGCGCTCGCCGACGGCGCGCAGCGCTGGCGGCTCCTGCCGGGCGGGCTGTCGCGGGTCGGCACGCGAGACACGCTGTTCAACGCGCCGATGCCGCGCGGCGGCAGCACTGTCGATACTTGGGTGATGACCGAAGGCATCGTCGATTCGACGACGCTGCTGCAGACACACCTCGGACCCGACGACCTCGTCGAACGCCCGCGCGCGATCGCGAGCCGCGCGGCCGAGAACCTGTTCTGGCTCGGCCGCTACACCGAGCGCGCGACCAACCTGATGCGCCTCGCGCGTGCGGCGCTCGAACGGCTGCGCGGCGAGGACGATGTCGACAGCCCCGCGCACCTGGAGCTGCTCGATACGCTGTGCCGCGACACGGGCCTGATCGCGGCCGATGCGCCGAACGCAGTCGATGCGCCGCGTGCGTTCCAGCACACGCTCGCGACGTCGCTGACGCGCGGCGCGGATCGCACGTCGGGCATCGCATCGTGCCTGTTCGGGATGCGCGGCGCGGCCGCCGCGATCCGCGAACGGCTGTCGAGCGATCAGTGGCGGTTGATCGACGACGCGACGCAACTGTTCGCGGACAGCGCGGGCCTGCCGGAAGCCGAGGAGCAGATCGGCAACGAGGCGCTGCAGTTGCTGGAGCGCCTCGGCCTGCTGCTCGGCGCGATCACGGGCGCGCAGACCGACAACATGACGCGCGACGACGGCTGGCGCTTGCTGTCGATCGGCCGGCAGATCGACCGGCTGGACTTCCTGTGCAGCGTCCTGAAGGCTGCGTTCGACGAAGGCGCGGTGCACCGGCAGGATGGCTTCGAGCTCGTGCTGGAACTGTTCGACAGTACGATCACGTTCCGTTCGCGGTTCCAGCGCGGCTTCGACGTCGCGCCGTTGCTGTCGCTCGTCTTGCTCGATACCGACAATCCGCGCTCGCTCGGCTGGGTCGTGCAGGCACTGCGTGGCCGGCTGACGAAGGTCGAGCGCAGCGAAGGCTATGCACTGTCCGAGCTGGCCGAGACGATTCCTGATGTCCCAACGTGGTCGCTGCACGAGCTGTGCGAGACCGCCGACGGCGGCCGGCACGACAAGCTGCTCGAAGCGCTCGACGCGACGGTGAAGGCGGTCTGGGAATTGTCGAACCGGATCGGCGAGCGCTATTTCAGCCACGTGCGCGAGGCGGGCAGGACGTTATGGTGACGACGAAAGGCGCGGCGAAAGCGCCACCCGGTTCCGGCAATGCGCGGAACGCACCGGCATCGGCATCTGCGCCGGCCGCACCGGCCACTGTTGCACCCGGCCGGTTGCTGCGCGTCACGCACGACACCGAATACCGTTACGCGGCGCGCGTCGAATCGGCGCAGCACCAGGCACGCCTGCAGCCGCTCGTCACGCCGCGCCAGCAGGTGCTGTCGTTCGCGCTCGACATCGATCCCGCGCCGGAATCGGTCGGTACCGAGATCGATGCATTCGGCAACGCGCGTGCATCGTTTGCGTTGAACCAGCCGCACGATGCGCTGCTCGTGCGCAGCCGCAGCACGGTGCGCGTGACGCCGCCCGTGTGGTCGCGCGGTGCGCGCGGCGAGCCGCCGCCCGCCATCGCGAAACCCGACGCGAAACAGGCGACTGCGTGGGAAGCCGTACGCGACCGCTTGCGGTTCCGCGCGGGGCAGCCCTACGACGCGGCGAGCGAATTCGTGTTCACGTCGCCGCATGTCGCGTGCGATCCCGAACTCGCCGCGTATGCGGCCGCGAGCTTCACGCCGCAACGGCCGCTCGTGCAGGCCGCGTGGGAGCTGATGCGGCGCGTGCATGCCGATTTTGCGTATACGCCGAACAGCACCGACATCACGACGTCGGCGCTCGATGCATTGCGGTTGCGCAAGGGCGTGTGCCAGGATTTCGCGCACGTGATGATCGGCGCACTGCGCTCGCTCGGGCTGGCCGCGCGTTACGTGAGCGGCTACCTGCTCACGCAGCCGCCGCCCGGGCAGCCGCGGCTGATCGGCGCTGACGCATCGCATGCGTGGGTCGAGGTGTACGACCCGGCGTGGCCCGAGGACAACGGCTGGCTGCAGCTCGACCCGACCAACGATCGCGCGCCGGGCGACGACTACGTGATGCTGTCGATCGGCCGCGACTATGCGGACGTGACGCCGCTGCGCGGCGTGATTCGCGGCGGTGGCGCGGATCAGGAGCTGAAGGTCGGTGTGACCGTGGAGCCGCTGGAAGTTGAAATGGACATGTAAGGTGTCGTCCCGCGTTCCGCATTTTGATATCATGCCCTATTAATATAATAGGGCCAAAATATAATGCGTGCCGTATCCGGGGTACTGGGCATCGTTAGCATGCTGTTCATCCTTGCGGCAGTGATCGGGTTGATCCGGCCGTCGCTATTCAAAAACAGGAAGACGGGCACAGTGCCGAAGCGCGCGCTTCTATTCTTCGGCGGCATAGCGGCGTCGATGGTGACGGTGATCGTGGCCGCAATCATTCTCCCGGAACAGGGCAACGTGGCCAAGACTGCCGATCGCCATGCAAGCGAACTTGCTTCGGTTGTCGCCGCCGTGTCGTCGGTGTCAAGCCAGACCGACGTGGCTGCGCCGCACGTGTCTCTTGATCTGACGCCGAAACAGTTTCGACGTGAGTACAATCGTTTAGCTTCCGAGTCGAGCGACAATGACACGCTCGCGGAAATCGAGATCGTTCACGATGCTGTCTATGACGGTTTTCAGCAGACGGTCGGTCGCAACCTCGAGCTAGCCGGTATTGTCAACAAGGCCGACGGAACACTTCGCGAACTCGTTATCCGCATCGGCATCAACGAACCCGGGGTGATGCTGAAGTCTGTCGCGACACTTGCCACGATCGCAGCAGCGGTCAATCCGGCTTCTTCTTCAACCGACGATACCGAGATCATCGTGCACATGATCCAGCTCGCCATGGAGAGTCGCAAGGAATCCAAATTGATCGAGCGTAGCGTCGGAAAACTGCATTACTCCGCGATCTCGAGCGATACCGCCGGCTTGCTGTTCTCGATCAGTCCGCGTTGAGCAAAACGCCACATTGGTGTTTCGGGGCATTGTCCGTCAAACGTTGACCGCGAGCGACGAATGGGGGCGCCGCAGTCATTGTGGTTTTAAGTCTTTGTTAACTCTGCACGCCTAGCATGGTGATGCCGGCGAACGGATCGGTCTCGGTCCGGGGCGCCGGCGGCACGCGCGGGTGCGTCGACGTCACGGCGCCGCACCGTCGCGCATCGCCATTCCCTTGCAACGGCGGCGGATCATGATCAAGACCTTCGACTACTCGCTCGGCAGCGACACGATTGCGCTCTGCGCGAGCTTCGGCGCGGGGCCGGCGTGGCGCCGCGTGCTCGTGAGCCGCGCGGATTCGATGGAGACGCTGGTGGTGCTCGACGCGCGTGGCCTGTCGGGCTTGCTGAAGGTGGCGACCGAGGCGCCGGAAGGGTTGCTCGACGAGGCGATTCGCAAGGTCGGCGACGAACAGCTCGTCGAACGGGCGATCAGCGGCAAGGCGATCGTCGAGGCTGCGCTTTGAACGGGCGGTGCGTGAGCTTGCCGGCCGGCAGGGCCGCACGCACCGCGTTGCATTGCGTTGATTACGCCTACGCGGCGAACCGGTCCGTCGCCGCGATCAGCGCTTCCAGGATCCCCGGCTCGTTGTACGCATGCCCGGCGCCGGGCACGATCTCGAACGTCGCATCCGGCCATGCCTTCGACAAATCCCATGCGGTACGCGCGGGTGTCGCGATATCGTAGCGACCCTGCACGATCACGCCCGGGATGCCGGCGAGGCGATGCGCGTCGCGCAGCAGTTGGCCTTCCTCGACGAAGCCCTTGTTCACGAAGTAGTGATTCTCGATCCGCGCGAACGCGAGTGCGTAGTGACCGTCCGCGAAGTGCGCGGCGAGTTTGGGGTCGGGCAGCAGCGTGATCGTGCGGCCTTCCCAGATGCTCCATGCGCGCGCGGCTTCGAGCTTCGCGGCTTCGTCGTTGCCGGTCAGCCGGCGATGGTAGGCGGCCATCAGGTCGCCGCGCTCGGCTTCCGGAATCGGTGCGACGAAGGCTTCCCACAGGTCGGGGAACAGCCACGACGCGCCTTCCTGGTAGTACCACAGCAGTTCCGCGCGACGCATCGTGAAGATGCCGCGCACGACCAGTGCGCTCACGCGCTCGGGGTGCGTTTCCGCGTACGCGATCGACAGCGCGCTGCCCCACGAGCCGCCAAACACGAGCCACTTTTCCGCGCCGACCATCTCGCGCAGGCGCTCGATGTCGGCGACCAGATGCCACGTCGTGTTGTTCTCGAGGCTTGCATGCGGCGTCGAGCGCCCGCAGCCGCGCTGGTCGAACAGCAGGATGTCGTAGCGCTCGGGATCGAACAGGCGGCGATGGTCGGGGCTGCAGCCGGCACCGGGGCCGCCGTGCAGGAACACGGCGGGCTTGCCGGCCGGGTTGCCGCAGCGCTCCCAGTAGATGCGATGGCCGTCGCCGGTGTCGAGGTGGCCGTGGGCGTAGGGTTCGATCGGTGGGTACACAGGCAGGCTCCGGGTAAGGGTCGGCAGGAGGCGGACGAGGCGCGGGCCGGTGTGCGGGCGGGGGACTACGAATGTTGCGCCGCCGCAAAAATCGTTGTGTTGGCATCGGACCGGCCGCCGCCGGACAAGGCTTGTCATTATGCCCATTCGCCGCCCCGGGCGTCGGCTCGTTGCGGCGTGCGCGGCCGCCGGTGCCGGCCCGGGGATTTTTGAAGCAATTTCATTCCGATATTTTTCATACAAAATCCCGGCGGCATATCGGCGTGCCGAAGCGGGGCGCCGGTCTGCTGCCCATCCACCGTGCCAACGGAAACCAGCCGATGAACCATCGCGTCACGCAGTTGACCGGGTTGCGCGCCGTCGCGGTCGCGATGGTTGTGGTCGGACACGCGGAGCACGTGCTGCCTGGCGGCTATACGGGCTGGTACGCGCCGTTGCGGCTGATCGCCGACGGCCGGCTCGGCGTGCTGATCTTCTTCGTCCTCAGCGGCTTCCTGATCACCAACGTATTGCGCGCGGAGTTCGCGCGCACGGGCGGCATTGCGCTGACGTCGTTCTACGTGCGCCGCGCGTTGCGGATCTGGCCGGCCTGTTACGTGTATCTCGCGGCGGTCGCGATCGTGGCCTTCACCGGCTGGTTCGACGTCGACCGCCGGCAGTGGCTGTATGCGGCGCTCCACCTGTGGAATTACTCGGCGTGGTTCGGGCTGACTGGCGACAACACGCTGCATCCGGATGGTGCGTGGTATCTCGGCCATTTCTGGTCGCTCGCGCTCGAGGAGCAGTTCTACTGGTTCTGGCCGCTGCTGTTCGTGTATGGGATGCGCCGTGGCGGTACGCGCTGGCTGGCTGCGTTGATTCTGGTCGTGCCGCTGGTGCGCGCTGTTACGTATTTCTCTGCGCCCGCGCTGCGCGGGCAGCTCGGGATGATGCTGCACACGGGCGTCGATTCGATCCTGATCGGATGCTATGCGTCGCTCAACCGCGAACGGCTCGAAGCGTGGATTCGCTCGTGGCGCGGCGAGGCGCAGATCGTGACGGCGATCATCGTTGTCGTGCTGATCGGCATGCCGCTCGCCGAACATCGGCTCGGCGGGTTCTGGAATGCGACGTACGGCGTGACGGTCGAAGCCGCGCTGATCGCGATCGTGATTGTCGCGCTGAATTTCCGTAACGAGTTCTGGTGCGCGCGGTGGTTGCGTACGCGGCCGGTCGTGTTCGTCGGTACGATCTCGTTCAGTCTTTATCTTTGGCAGCAGCCGTTTGCGAATCCGGATCTGGCGGTTCCACATGCGTTCCCGCTCGGGATCGTTTGGGCGCTGTTGGCCGCGACGGCCAGCTATTTCCTCGTCGAGAAGCCGTTCCTGCGGCTGAAAGATCGCTATACGGCGCGCGAGGCGCGACGTGTACGTGACGACGCGCGGCGGATGCCGACGTCGGGTGAGGCGATCGGGGCGAAGGTGGTGGAGTAGGCAGGTGGGGTGGTGCCACGTCGGCCTCACTTACGGTCACTTGAATCGCTTCATCGTGGCAGGCGAATACCAGAAGTCCCGGTACATATCGCTCCCGTATGATTTGCCGTCGTATTTGACGACCATTCGCACGGTGCGTTTTCCCGCGTCCGGTTGTTTGTCGTCGTTGCTTTCTGCGTTCATGACGTGTGCCGTAATCGACAGGTCCGCAAAGCCATTGTGCGACGTCTTCTCGACCGCAATCGTCATGCGGGCAGACTCGCTGCGCAGGTCGCTGGTATCGGGGCCGCACGCGGTGCCTGCGGTGGCAACCCAGCCATTGAGATTGGTGCCGAACACGGGGCGGATGCGGGCGCCTTCGCGAATCCACAGTGTCATTTCGTTCTCCATGTAGGCATCAGGGCAGCTCGGTCCGTGCGCGGTGCTGCTAAACACGACGCCGAATGCCCGCACATCGGGCGACAGCCGGTACGGCGCCGTATCGATGCGATAGCTGTTCTCGCCAATCTGCGTTGCTGCATCTTCCTGGACCACCGACTTTTCGGCCGCCACGACCTTGCCACCTTCGACGAGCGCGACGACCTGCAGCTTGTTGCTTTCGTTCGGGTCCTTGCTCTTGGGCAGCGAATCGAACGCGACTGCCGCGATCGTCGTTTCGGGCGCATTCGGCATGACCTTGCACGCCGACGCGATGACGAGTCGGTTCGCGTCGCGCGTGGCAATGCGGGCGCTGGCAATGCCGGCCCAGCGGGCGACGGCCGTGACGGTATCGTCGCCGCAAACCTGGTTGTCGGCAGCCTGAACGGCGGGGGCGGCGATGAGCGCCAGCAGTGGGGCGAAGCGAGTGACTTTCATGGTCACGATGGAGAAAAGGATTTTCATGGATTCTCTTGAATGCCGTTTACGACTCACAACAGCCATTCTACGTAACGGGACGGAAGCTGCGTGCGCAGGGGGCGGGTATTTATTTGAATTTGTGAATGGAAAGTAAATTAATTTACTAAAGCCGGCCAAGTGGGTGAAGTGTTTCGGTTTATCAAAAGCAGAAGATAACCTTTTCGGAATTTTTGATCTTTCGCGTGACGGTGTGGAGATGGAGAAACTATTGTCCGTGCCATTTGAAGTGTAGAAATTATTTGAAAATAATTTCTCATGCATATATGGTTTGCATCGTCGACATTTTCATTTGTCGGCGTTTGTTCTGGCGCTGTCTCGTGATGTTCGCCTGAAAATATGCTGTCATTTTCCAAAATCTGACACTTGCAAATCTGAGGAAAACAATCGTGACCATTCAACTTGTTGGTACCTATGTAAGCGAAGACGGTCAACATACGCTGAAAGTTACAGAGTCCACACCGTCAAATGGACAGTTTAGCGGTATTTTTACTGCGAAAAACACTCCGGAAGGTGAGGTCAGCTATAAGATCGTTAACGGCGATGCTGCCAGATGGTATTACACATTGAAGAATGCAAGCAATGATTTTGCGGGTATAGGTTTTATGGTGGCTGAAAGGCCCAGTGACGCGAGGTTTGTTCTTGTTGATTCCTGGGCTGGTTCGCTCAACAATGCAGGGGCGTTACTAATGAGTGGCTCCCGCTCTTATACAACCAATGCGGGGGATCGTCAGGTATTTTCTTTTGGAAATGTGAAATTCATTAAACAGAAGTAAAAGATGGCTTGTGACCATGAGCCGCCCCTGGTTCGCCAAAGGCTGTTTGGTTTGAGTCATGCCACTACGTGATGATGGGGTTTCGAAGCACCAAGCTCCGGTTCAGGGTCGGAAGCACACATACGCTTGCGGTGAACCTGACATTCACAACAGATGTGATGTGAATGTCAGGAAGCGACCCGAAGCGGTCGGTCGGATTCGCCGGTAGCAGACATTCGCCGCGGAGTCGGGGCGCTGGTAGGATGCGAATTTTGATCGAGATGCCTCGCAATGAACCGATGAAATTCGAAGCTGAGGGTAAGGTGGGGATCACCACTCCTAGTCCAGCCCAAATCACAAAGGGGATCCGGACTTTGAGAAGCTACGGGAAGTCATCTTATGCGTCGTTGACCGATCCAGAAGGCAACTATGTTCAGGTGGCCGGCGGTGGCGTTAGTTGCCTGATCGAGCGTTTCGAAGTCAACGCGTCGCAACGATGGAGAGCATTTCACGATAGACCTTCCCCTGTGCGCCCAGATGGCACGCTCCTTGTCTTCCGAGCGGGAAGCATCCCGATGCGTGCAGATGAATGGTTCATATCTGATCAGGTTCTGGAAGTCTTCCTAGCCTTTCTCAAAGGCACGCCGTTCCCGGAAAATGTCCAATGGAGGCCAGCCCTGGGCTTTTGACCTCTCAGGTTTGGTGAACATCACGTGTCCGATACGCATAATCCGCCCCGAGCAGACCTCAGATTTTTCGAAAGCAGCCGTTTATATATTTTTCCCGTGTCGTCAGGAAATCATCCATGCTCGCGAAAAGCATCGTATTTTTTATCGTGTGCACGTTGCCGTGCACGTCGTTTTCCCAGACTGATTCGTCGCGATTGGTACACCCTGCCAGCCAACGTGAAATAGAGGGTGACTGGCAACTGGCGCGTTTCCCCGATGCACTCCAGGCGAAAATTCTTCGGGCGAACCCATGGCCATCAGAGTGTCAGTGGTTCGCTTACCGTAAAGATGGTGTATTCAAGAGCTTGAGCCGACCAGCTGCGCCTTGTCCTCCACTAACGGCTACCGACATGGACGCCCCGCCGTTTGCCTCACCACCGAATCTGCCAGAAATTTCATGGAAGTACGAAACGGTCGAGGCGAGTGGAGAAGGCTATATCGTCATAAGTCGCTCAGATAAGAAGGGTTATCACGAGATATGGCAAGCCGACATCGTTCAGAACAGCTTCCAGAAAGGCGATATCGACTTCGTGCAAGGCGACCTAATTCTCTCCCTTGTTGACCCCAAATCAAACAAGGCTCTCTGGTATCGCCATCTTCGGCATCTCGATTGACGCGGTAGGCCACACGGTGTTTGTTGGCCGATTGTCGACAACCAAAGTCCGAATGACGAACGACCGGCATTGGCCGAACGCCGACAGTGCCCCCTGCGTCTCCGAGCAATGAGCGAACAATAAAAAAGGCCCTTGCGGGCCTTTCGTAGACGAAGGTGAGGGTAGCGCTTACCGCGTCAACGCCGTAAACCCCTCCAGCAACCGATCAACATCAGCCGCCTGAATCGCGCCCATCGTCGAAATCCGGAACAGTTCCTTCGACAACCCGCCTTGCCCCGCGTAGATCACAAATCCACGCGCCTTCAGCCCGTCATGCAGCGTCTCGTACGTCACCCCTTGCGGCAACCGATACGCACGCAACACAACCGACGATTCACCTTCCGGCAGCACCAGCGGCATCCCGCGCGCAGCAAGCCCGGCTTGCGCCTGATCAGCCAGTGCCTTGTAATGCGCATGCCGCGCACGCCAGCCACCAGCCTCATCAAACTCACGCAGCGCCTCGACAAGCGCGTAATACGCATGCACGGAAGGCGTAAATGGCGTATTCCGCTGATCCTGCAGCTTCGCGAGACGACCGAGATCGAGGTAATAAGTCCGGCTCGCCGCTTTCACGAGCGCGCTACGGCGCACGATCACGAACGCCGCGCCCGGCACACCATGCAGGCACTTGTTCGCGGTCGCGGCAACAGCATCGATATCACCGCCGGCAAAATCGATCGCTTCCGCGCCAAAGCTGCTCACACCATCAACGAGCATCTTCACGCCGCGCGAACGGCACACCTCGGCAATCGCACGGAGATCGTTCAAGCGACCCGTCGTCGTTTCATGATGAATCACCGCAACATGCGAGTACCCACCCGCATCGAGCCGCGCGGCAATCTGCGCGAGATCAGGCGCCTGCATCCACTCATGCTTGAGCACATCATGCGCGATGCCATACTGCGTAGCGATCTGCGTGATCCGCTCGCCATACACACCGTTCTCGATCACGAGCAGCTTGCCGTCCTTCGGCACGAGCGCCGCGATCATGCTTTCGACAGCGGCCGTACCCGAACCGGTCATCAGCACCGCCGTCCACTCGGCCGGATCAAGCTCATACGCGGCGACGAGACGCGCCCGCGCCTCATCCTGCAGATCGAAGAATTCGCTTTCGCGATGGCACAGGTCGGGTTGCAGCAGGCTGCGGCGCACGCGTTCGGTGAGCGTGACCGGGCCGGGGTTCAGCAGCAGCATCAAAGGGCTCCTTCAACGTGGGCTTCGGTCTGCGCGGCGCCGATGTGCCGCATCAGACGGGTCTTGACCTCGACCGGCGTAACGGTCGGGCGGGGCAGGCCGTCGGGCACGCCGGTGCGGATCGCCAGCCGCACGAACTGCGTACCGTCGTGCGACTCGGCCAGCGCAGCATCGAGCACGTCGAGCGTGTCGCCTTCGACCGCCGACGCATACCCGCACGCGGCGGCAACACCCGCGAACGAAACATGTTGCGACACGGTGGCCTGACCGCCCGTCGATTCGTGCGCGCCGTTGTCGAGCAGCACGTGCGTGAGGTTCGCCGGGCCGTAGGTGCCGAGCGTCGCGAACACGCCCATGCGCATCAGCGCGGCGCCGTCGCCATCGACGGCAACGACGCGCAGGTCGGGGCGCGCAAGCGCGAGGCCGAGCGCGAGCGGCGTCACGCAGCCCATCGAGCCAACCATGTACAGCTGGTTCGGGCGATCGTCGATCGCGTAGAGTTCGCGTCCGCAGAAACCGGTCGATGCGAGCACGACGGTCGAATCGACCGGCGTGTGCGCGATCACACGCTGCAGCGCGTCGTGACGGGTGGGCCATGCGGCAGGCGATTCAGCACGCGCCGCTGACTGCGCGGCGACATGCGCGCGCGGCTTCGCGGCCGGGTTCGCTTTCAGTTCATACGGCGCGACGCTGCCTTTCTGCATCACGAGCGCGTACGGGCGGCCCGTCGCGTCCATGTGCGCGATCGCGCGGTCGAGTGCCGGGCCGACCTGTTCGGGGTCGGTCGGGAACGTCTCCCACGGGATCTCCATCGTGTCGAGCATCGCGGGCGTGATGGGGCCCATCAGCGCGTGCTGCGGCTCGTCGGCCACGCCCGGCTGGCCGCGCCACGTGACGATCAGCAGTTGCGGCAGGCGGAATGTCCACGTGAGCGACGTGAGCGGGCTCACCGCGTTGCCGAGCCCCGAGTTCTGCATCATCGCAATGCCGCGCTTGCCGCCGAGCGTCGCGCCCGCGATCAGCGCGACCGCGTCGCCTTCGTTCGCGGCCGACACGTAATTCAGCGTCGGGTCCTGCAGCACGTAATTGATGAACGGCGTCAGGTACGAGCAGGGCACGCCCGCGTACCAGTCGAAACCGCGCTCGCGCGCGGCCTCGACGAACTGGGCCGCTTCGATCATTGCGCGCCCCCGTTGCCGGCGCCCGGTTCGGACAGCGGCGTCTGGCCGTGCGCGAAGTCGCCCGCGCGGCGGAAGTCTTCGAGATCGTTGACGCCGCGCCAGTGGCCGTGCACGTACTGCACCTCGATCTTCTCGCCGGCGGCGATCAGTTCGTTGAGCAGCGACGGGATGTCGAGCGTGTCGAAATCGTCGCGCGCCTGCAGCGTCGCGAGCGTCGCCTTCAGGCGGTCGACACCGGCGCCGCGCACGTTCAGCAGGCCGATCCAGCGGCCGTGCGGCGTGCCTGCGGCGACGTCGCTCGATACACGCTGCAGATACGTTTTCTGGCCGAACAGGCCGCGATCGTCTTCAGCCGAGCAGAGCGCGAAATCGCGCACGCTCTGGTTGGTCTCCGTAAGCGACGAATCGACCACCACGCTGAACTCGGCCTCGCTCTCCGCGAGGTCACGCACGATGTAGCTGCGGAACAGCAGGTCGCCGTACGAGATCACGGTGTCGCCGGTCAGGCGTTCGGCCGCGCACGCGAGCGATGCGAGTTCGCCCGTCTGTGCATGGCGCTCGTTGACGACGAGCTTGATGCCCGACGTGTCGATCGCGTCGGCGCGATAGCCGCCGACCACGGTGATGTCGTTCACGCCGTGCGTCTTGAAGCCGTCGACGAGCCAGCGCAGCAGCGGCTTGCCGGCGACCGGCAGCATGACCTTCGGCTTGTCTTCGGTCACGGCTTCGAGGCCCTTGCCGCGGCTCGCGGCGAGCACGATCGCCGCGTTCGACGCGCGCGACGACGACGACAGGTAGATGCGCTCGGCGGCCGAGTATTCGTCGGCGTCCTGCAGGCGGAAGATCTCGTTGACCGATGCAACGCGGTCCTCGACGTTGATCAGCGTTTCGCTCTCGTAGATCTCGCGTGCGGTTGCCTGCATCGCGGATGCCGATGCGCGGATCAGGTGGTTCGCCCAGATCACGGTGCTGATGCCGGCCTGGCGGAACACGTCGGTCGGCGTGCTGTAGTACTTGGTCGGCACGATCACGAGCGGCGCCTTGCCGCTCCATTCGCGTGCGAACTGCAGGATCTCGTCCGGGCGCGACAGCTTGCTGTGGATCAGGATCGCGTCGGCGCCGGCTTCCGCATACGCGTTCGCGCGGCGCAGCGCCTCGTCCATCCCCCAGCCCGCGATCAGCGCCTCGACGCGCGCGACGATCGAGAAGTCGGGATCGGTCTGCGAATCCTTGCCGGCCTTGATCTTGCCGCAGAACTCGTCGATTTCGGCGAGCGGCTGGCGCTCGCCGCCGATGAAGCTGTTGGTTTTCGGGAACTGCTTGTCCTCGATACAGACGCCGGCGATGCCGCGCTGCTCGAGCTTCTTCACGAGGCGGCGCACGTTGTTGAAGTTGCCGTAGCCGGTGTCGCCGTCGAGCAGGATCGGCAGGTCGCTCGCGTCGGCCATGAATTCGAGCACGTCGACGACTTGGGTCCAGCTCGCTTCGTTGTTGTCGCGCACGCCGAACTGCGCGGAGATCGCGAGGCCCGATGCCCAGATGCCCTTGAAGCCGGCTTCGCGGACGATCCGCGCGGACAGGCCGTTGTGCGCTTCCATCAGGAATTCGAGGTCGCTGCTGACGAGCATGCGGCGCAGGCGTGCGCTGCGCGATTCGGTGAAGTTGGGTTCGCGTGCGTTCATCGTGCGACTCCTGCGGTGGTGCGTTGAATCAGGGGGAGGATTTCTTGCGTGGCGCGGTTGACGTCGTTCGGGAAGTCGATCTCGATCCACGGCGAGCCGGTGACGTCGGCGACGTCGAACGAATGACCGCCTTCGAGCAGCAGGTCGCGCACGGCTTCCTCGTGCGGCATGTTCGCGCGGCCGCTGTCGACGTAGCCCGCGACGATCGTCGCGAGACGGCGCGCGGTGCCTTCGGTGAAGCGGAAGAAGCCGACCGATTCGCCGATCGTGTCGTACTCGAGGTCGACCGCGAGCTGCTTGCGCAGCTCGACGGGTACGCCGTTCTTCAGGCACAGCTTGACCGGTTCGTCGCCGGCCTCGAAGTCGCGGTCGATCAGCAGGCGATCGACCGCCTTGTCGGCATCGGCCACCAGCGCGTGCAGGATGTTCTCGTCATACAGCACGTCAGCGTCCATCAGCAGCACGTCGCCGCCGCGCGTCATCGCATCGGCGACGGTATGCACGGTCAGCACGCTGCCGAGGTCGTAGCGGTCGTTGATCACGATCTCGGCCTGGCGGCCGAGGCGCTTCAATTCCTGCTCGACCTTCTCGGACTGGAAGCCCAGCCCGAGCACGATCTCGTCGACGCCCGCGGCATCGAGGACGCGCAGATGGCGCTCGAGCAGCGAAACGTCGTCGAAGCGCAGCAGGCACTTCGGGAACTGCGCCTCGGGCGGTTGTTGCAGGCGCAAGCCGAGGCCTGCCGCAAGAATAATGGCTCGCATGGGTTCTCCAACCAAAAAGCCGGCGGATCTGAACGATCAGTCGGCGAGCGGCTGCGGCGCACGGCGCCGCTGCCAGTTTCTTTCACTGAAATGCAGATAGAGCAGGCCGGGCAGGCCGAGCGCGAGTTCGCGCGCGCGTTTCGCAAGCGACAGCGCGAGCGCCGCGTCGGGCGGCAGTCCGACCAGCGGCGCGAGGAGCAGGTAACCGCCTTCCTGCGCGCCGAGCGAGCCCGGGATCGCGAAGGCCGCGCCACGAATGGCCTGGCCGACGCTCTCGAGCAGCAGCGCGTCGAGCCAGCTCACCGGGTGCCCGAGGAAGTGCAGCGCGAGCCACACTTCCGCGGTACCGACGATCCAGCCGACGAGACTCAGTGCGAAGGTCTTCGCGACCTTCGCACGATCGCGGTACAGCGCGCCGACCGCGTCATCGATCGCGTCGGCGCGGGTGGCCAGCGACGACCAGTCGCGCGGGCCGAGCAGCTTCGACGCGAGGCGCAGGCCGCGGCCGAACAGCCCGCGCCGCTGCGCCACGTAGAACAGCGCGGCGAGGGCGCCGAGCACGCCGGTGGCGATCAGCGCGGGCGTGCGCAGGTGCGCGACCGATTCGTGCGTCGCATACAGGCTGAACGCGGCGATGCCGATCAGCGCGAACGCCATCTGCGAGAGCGCCTGCATCGTCGTGCTGACGGTGACGGCCGCCGCCGCGTCGGCCATCCGCGTGCCGCGCTGCGCGAGGTGGCGCACCATCAGCACGGGGCCGCCGATCTGCCCGGCGGGCAGCAGGCTGTTCACCGATTCGCCGACCCAGCGCGCGCGCAGCGCGTTGCCGAGCTCGGCGCCCGGCTGGCCGGGGCGGAACATCACGGAGATCGCCATCGCGTCGATCACGAGCGGCACGACGTGGAACGCCGCGACGAGCGCAAGCCCCCAGCCGGCCGCGAGGAACGTGGACGCGACTGCGCCAACGCCCTGCCATGCAAGGAGTGCGACGAAGAGTGCGGTCCCGAGGGACAGCAGGATGAGGCCGGCGCGTGTCATGACCCGGCCGTGCGTCGAGTCGCCAGTTGCTTGAACACCTGGCGGAAACCGAAATACGCGATCGCGTCCTTCATGTTCGAGATGAAGCGCTTCCACGGCCGCATGCCGGGGTTCGTCACGTATTCGAAGGTGAGCGACACGCGCATCTCGTTCTGGCCGAGCGGCGTGATGCGGTGGCGCAGCTTGTCGCCGTCGAACAGCACGATGCCGCCGTCGGCGATCTGAACGGAGCCCGGTTCGTCGGCGACGTCCGGATTGCGCGTGTGCAGTTCGTAGTCGAGCCGGCACGACGATTCGTCGATCACGCCGATCAGCAGCGTGTAGCGGCGGCCGTCGTAATACGACGTGTCGTAGTGCCAGCCGATGTGGTCGCCGGGCTTCGTGTAGTAATACAGTGCGTACGCGTGCGGATCGTCGTCGGGTGACAGCATCAGCTTGTCGCCCGTGACTTTCTCGAGGAAGGAGAGGAGCGCCTTCGAGCGATACAGTTCGGCGATGTACGGCGCCTGCTCGTCGATCGTATGGCGGCTCACGCTGCCGCCCTGCTTGTGGCCGGGCAGGTAATTGCGGTTCAGGCCAGCCTGCATCGCGCGGGCGGCGTCCGCCAGCTTCGCGTGCGCGTCGGCCGGCAGGAATGCGTCGAGGTACAGGAACGAGCCCTGGCGCGTGTAGTCGCCGCGCAGGCGGTCGAGGTCGAGCGGGCCGACGCAGTCGGCCACGGTGCGATCGGGATCGGCCGCGGCCGCGCGCACGGGCGCGGGGCGTGCCGGGCTCAGCACGGAGTCGTCGCGCGTGCTATTCATTTGGAAGCCTGGATTTCGGTGGGATTCTGAGCAACGTTGCCGCGCCGGACGATGCGCCACCAGTCGATCACGACCCAGGCGGCGAACAGCGGGGCGCCGATCGACGCCGCGAGCAGGAACGGCTCGACGCCGTCGAACAGCGTCACGAGCGGCAGCAGGTAGAGCACGTCTTCGGTTTCGAAGCCGCCGGCGAATGCCTGCTTGGTGCCGGCCTTGCCGGCGAACGATTCGATCCGCATGCGCAGGAAGAAGATCAGCGCGACGGCCGCGCCAGCCACCGCGCCGAGCAGCACCGGCGACGCGGCCATCTGGCCGCCCTGGGCGACGATACCGACCCCCATGCTGACGAACAGCGCGACCGTGACGAGCGCGTCTGCCGCGAGGTCGTAAAAATGACCGATCTTGCTCGACTTGCCGCTGATGCGTGCGAGCTCGCCATCTGTGTGGTCGACGAAGTTCGACAGCACGATGAGGAACGCGCCTGCATTGCTCCAGCCGAAGCCGCCGTGCGCGAGGCACCAGGCGCCGGCGAGGCCGATCAGCAGGCGAACTGTGGTGAGGTGATTCGGGGTGACGGGCGTGTCGACGAGCGGTCGGACAAGCGAGCGCGCGAGCCGCGCATCCCAGGTGCGAGGCAGGGGCGGTTCGGAACGTGTGGCGGTTTTTCTTTGGTCCATCGGCGAAATATATACGGAATTGTAATTTGTTGCTTTTTATTCGATCAATGTCCTGACATGAGGGAGTGTTACCGCGTCTTGCGTCGATCGGCCGGCCAAAAAGCGCGGGCGCGAAAGGGCGGCCAGACAGGGTCGCGGGATCCGTATTCCAGTGTGGTTCGCGCCACGCGGCTGTCAAGGACGGACGGGCCTCACAGGCCGGTGCGACGGTGCTTTTCGCGCTTTCCGGTGCGCGTCGCGCGGCGCATGCGAACTTGACGTGCGTCAGGCCGGGATACGCCGCATCGGGTGACAATTGGCCGCGCCGGACGGATGTCGGTCATTGCCGATTGGCAGGCGGTAAATTGCGGTGGAAATCCGTCGATTGACGCGCATGGGTTGGCGATCGACGCCTGGTTTTTCTGCTCGATGCTTTCATGCACCTTTCGTGTGCGTCCGATTTAAGCGGAGCGTCTGTCACAGAACGGCCGTTCGATACCCGGCAAATCCGGCAAGGATCTTTTGCATTTAGCGGACATTTCGCGGTGATCGCCTCTGCGATACTCCGACCGTGCCTGTGGTGCCGGCCGCCCCTCGCGGCCCCAAGGGCTTCATGTCGCTCAGGAGACACCCCCAGCGACGTCAACGACAGACCAAAGCGTCAGAAACCAGCCATGTCTTCATCACGCATCCTCGCTCCCGCCCTGCGTTCGCTCGTCCGCACCGCCGACGAAGCCGCCGCGCTGATCCGTCCCGGCATGACCGTCGCCATGAGCGGCTTCACGGGGTCGGGCTATCCGAAGGCCGTACCGGCCGCGCTTGCCGCCCATATCGACGCGGCACACACGCGCGGCGAGGACTTCCGGATCAACGTGCTGACGGGCGCGTCGACCGCGCCGGAGCTCGACGGCGCGCTCGCCCGCACCAACGGCATCTCGATGCGCCTGCCGTACCAGTCCGACCCGACGTTGCGCGACAAGATCAACGGCGGCGAAGTCGACTACCAGGACGTCCATCTGAGCCACGTCGCGCAGTACGCATGGTTCGGGCTGTACGGCGATCTCGACGTCGCGATCGTCGAAGTCGCGGGCATCCGCGAGGACGGGCTGCTGATTCCGTCCGCGTCGATCGGCAACAACAAGACCTGGCTCGAACGCGCGAAGCACGTGATCCTCGAGGTCAACTCGCGCCAGCCGCTCGGCCTCGACGGAATGCACGACGTCTACTACGGCACCGCGCTGCCGCCGCACCGCAAGCCGATTCCGCTGACGAAGAGCGACGACCGGATCGGCGAGCCGTACCTGCGCTGCCCGGCCGACAAGATCGTCGCGATCGTCGAGACCGACGCGCCGGATCGCAGCAACGCGTTCTCCGCGCCGGACGAGACGTCCAAGCAGATCGCGCATCAACTGATCGACTTCCTGCGTCACGAAGTGAAGCGCGGCCGCCTGCCGGAAAACCTGCTGCCGCTGCAGTCGGGCGTCGGCAACATCACGAACGCGGTGCTCGCGGAGCTCAGCTCGGCCGGCTTCTCGCACCTGACCGCGTACACCGAAGTGATCCAGGACGGCATGCTCGACCTGCTCCAGGACGGCACGCTGGACTTCGCGTCGGCCACCGCGCTGTCGCTGAGCCCGGCCGCCGTGCAACGCTTCGCCGACGAAATCGCGACGTTCCGCGAGAAGATCGTGCTGCGCCCGCAGGAGATCAGCAACCATCCGGAACTCGTGCGCCGTCTCGGCTGCATCGCGATGAACGGGATGATCGAGGCGGACATCTACGGCAACGTGAACTCGACGCACGTGATGGGCACGAAGATCCAGAACGGCATCGGCGGCTCGGGCGACTTCGCGCGCAACGGCTACCTGTCGTGCTTCATGTCGGCGAGTACCGCGAAGGGCGGCGCGATCTCGCGGATCGTGCCGATGGCGAGCCACGTCGACCATACCGAGCACGACGTCGCGGTGGTCGTCACCGAGCAGGGCCTCGCGGACCTGCGCGGCCTGTCGCCGAAGCAGCGTGCACGCAAGGTCATCGCGACCTGTGCGCATCCCGACTACCGGCCGATGCTCGAGGATTACTTCGAGCGCGCGTCGCGCGAAAGCTTCGGCAAGCACACGCCGCACCTGCTCGCCGAGGCGCTGTCGTGGCACGAGCGCTACGTGCGCACGGGCACGATGAAGGCCTGACGCGGGGCGAAGCGGGCGCGCGCCGCGCGTGCGCCCGTCAATCCATCGCCGCGTGCGCGATCTCCACGCTCGCCGCTTTCTGCGGCGGCCGGATCAGCAGCAACAGCGGAATCATCAGCAGCGTCGCGACGAACATCAGCTTGAAGTCGTTCAGGTACGCGATCATCGACGCCTGCTGGTTGATCGTGCGGTCGAGCAGCGCGATGTCGAGGCGGCTGCCGGCCATCGCCTGCACGGCCGGGTTGAACGGCGTGATGTGGGTCGCGAGGTCGGCATGCGCGACCTGCGTGTTGCGCGTCATCAGCGTCTGCACGATCGAGATGCCGATACTGCTGCCGATATTGCGCATCAGGCTGTAGGTGGCCGTGCCGTCCGCGCGCAGGTCGGGCGGCAGCGTCGAGAACGACAGCGCGCTCAACGGCACGAACACGAGCCCCAGCCCGAAGCCCTGCACCACGCCCGGCCACACGATGTCCGCTTCGGACAGCACGACCGTGTACTGCATCATCTGCCATAGCGCGAGCGCGGAAATCGACAGCCCCGCGAGCAGCAGCATCCGCGCATCCACGTATTTCAGCAGCCTTCCGACGAACAGCATCGCGATCATCGTGCCGGCGCCGCTTGGCGCGGTGACGAGGCCCGTCGTCGCCACCGGGTAGCCCATCAGGTTCTGCAGCATCGGCGGCAGCAGCGCGCGCGTCGCGTACAGCACCGCGCCGACCACGAAGATGAACAGCGTGCCCGTCGCGAAGTTCGGGTCGCGCAGCAGTTCCGACTTGAAGAACGACGCCTTGCCGACGGTCGCCGTGTGCACGAGGAAGAACGCGAAGCTCAGTGCCGCGACGATCGCCTCGATGCGGATCTCGTACGAGCCGAACCAGTCGAGCTGTTCGCCGCGGTCGAGCATCGCCTGGAACGCGCCGATCGCGAGCGCCAGTGTCGCGAAGCCGAACGCGTCGAATTTCACGTGCGGGCGCGGCGCGCGCGCGGGCAGGAAGGTCATCACGCCGGCGAGCGCGAACGCGCCGATCGGCACGTTGATGAAGAACACCCAGCGCCAGTTGTAGCTGTCGGTGAGCCAGCCGCCGAGCGTCGGGCCGAGGATCGGGCCGACCATCACGCCCATTCCCCAGATCGCCATCGCCTGGCCCTGTTTCTCGCGCGGGTTGATGTCGAGCAGGATCGACTGCGACAGCGGCACCAGCGCGGCGCCGAACACGCCCTGCAGCAGGCGCGCGCCGACGATCTGCACGAGTGTCTCGGACAGCCCGCACAGCGCCGACGCGACCGTGAAGCCCGCGATCGACACGATCAGCAGCCGCTTCACGCTGAGCCGGTCGGACAGCCAGCCGGTGAGCGGCGTCGCGATCGCCGCAGCGACGATATAGGAGGTCAGCACCCACGTGATCTCGTCCTGCGACGCGGACAGCGTCCCCTGCATGTGTGGCAGCGCGACGTTCGCGATCGTGCTGTCGAGGGTCTGGATCAGCGTGGCAAGCATGATCGACAGGGTCAGCATCGGCCGGTTCAGGGCGGGCGAGGCGGGGGCGGCGGCGGCGGGGCTCAAGCGGGTGTCTCCGTGGGGCGGTCGCCGTGGGCGGCGATCCTGCGTGGCGGGAATTATAAGCACGCTTATTATATATCCGCTTATCGCCAGACCACGAGCCGCGGGCCGTTCCAGGCTTGACCCTATAATCCGCGGATGGACAAGACTTACGAGAACCGGATCGGCTATCTGATCGCCGACGTCGCCCGCCTGAACGGACGCCTGTTCGACCGGCGCGCGAAGCGCATCGGACTGACACGGGCGCAAAGCCGCGTGCTCGCGTACCTGACGTGGAAGGGCGAGATGAATCAGGCGCGGCTCGCCGAATGGCTCGAGATCACGCCGATCTCGCTGACGCGGTTGCTCGACCGGATGGAAAGTTATGGCTGGATCGAGCGCATCGCGAACGACGACGACCGCCGCGCGTTCGTGATCCGGCTGACCGACAAGTCGCGCGAGATCTTTCCGCAGATGCTTGAAGTGGGCGACACCGTCGCCGACGACGGGCTGCGCGGCTTTACGCCCGACGAGCGCGATACGCTGGTGCGGCTGCTCGGGCGCATGCGTCACAACCTGATCGACTGCGGCGGGGAGTGATGTGCGCCGCCATCCGGGCGGGCTGGATGAGCGGTTTGAAAATAGCGGGAGCACTGGGAGGTGGCGCGCAAGCACGCCGCATTTGCCCGCATGCCGGAATGGGCATCTTCATCGTCGATGCGCCGGTGTTGATGCCCGGCGCGGCCTTGGTCCGGCTCGCGCAGGGTGATGTGCTTGTCACGACGCTCGACGATGCGCTTGCGTGGGCGTCGACGTCGGCTCGGTTGAGCCGACGCTACCTGTTACGGCTTTTTTGGCGAAGCCGTGTGCTCAACGGGCCAGCGCTGCGAGCGCGAACGCCGACAGATAGAGCCCCACGCCGTACGACAGATGCGCGACGATGCTGCGCCGGCGCGCAACGCGCGGGTGCGGCGTACGCGACGCCGCGATGCCGAAGCCGAACGCGGGTTGCATCACCAAAAATGGCGCGGCCACGCTGGCGAGGCCGGCGATGATTGCAGGGAGCAGCGTCGGCGTGCTGATCCATTCCGTGCCTGCAACCACGACCGGCAGTGCCGCGAACGCGATGCCGATCGCGTAATGCGCGATCCAGCCGAGCGCTCGCTCGCCCGGCACGGGCGCCGCGGCGCCGATCGACACGTGCCGGAACCGGCCTTGCATCATGTGACCGATCCAGCGGCCGACTAGCGCATAGTCCAGCGACGGAATGCCGAATGCACGCCGCCGGAACAACGTCCACAGGTCCATCACGAGCGTGGCGCCCGCGCCGATCAGCAACAGGTTGAGGAGGAGGTCGGGCAGGCTCATCGTGACCCTCCACGGAGAAGGGCAAAGGCTGCACGGCGCAGCGAAATACAGCGTGGTTTCAGCGGGTTCATGGCAGTCAGCGCTTGTCTTTATGGAGTCGAGCGACTATCTTGCAACTTCAAGTTCACTTGAGGTCAAGCATGAGTCGGCTGGACATTGCAGATGTGGCGCGACGCTCGGGATTGCCCGCGTCGACGCTGCGCTACTACGAGGAAAAGGGGCTGATCGTCCCGACCGGCCGCCACGGGCTGCGTCGGCAATACGACGAGTCGGTGCTGGAGCGCCTGGCGCTGATCGCACTGGGCCGCGAGGCTGGTTTTTCGCTCGACGACATCCTCGCGATGGTCGGCACGGACGGCCTGCCTGCGATCGATCGCGCGAAGCTCGACGGCAAGGCCGACGAACTCGACCGCACGATCCGCCGTCTCGGCGCCGTTCGCGATGCGCTGCGGCATGCGGCCGTGTGTCCTGCATCGAACCATCTCGAATGCCCGTCGTTCCAGAAGCTGCTGCGCATTGCCGCGCATCGCCATCCGGCCCGCCGCACGAAGGCGGAAGGCGCGTAAGCGACGCACTTGCTTCAGCGGGTTGGAGTGGCGGCCCGACGGCAGGGTGGCGAGCAGCACCATTCCGTACCGGACATCACTAACAAGAACAACGGGGTTGCCGCGTGTGGTTTTTGCTTGTGCTTTATGTGCTTCCTGCCGCGTATGCGGCATCGAAGGTCGGGCCGCATTATGGGTTTCTCGCCGGGTGCGCGACGATGGCCGCCGTGCTGGCGATGCAGACCGCGCTGCTGACGTGGGGCACTTCATGGGTGAAACGGCGGCGCGGGGTCGTTGAACCGCCTGACATGACCGCACCGCCCGTATCGACCGATAGTCTGGAGGACGAACCGGTTGACGAGCCCGACGACGCGCCCGATGTGCCGCTTCGATACGGCGAGCAGGCACGGTTCAAGCAACTGGTCCTGATTGCCGACACCGCACGGCCTGACGTCACGCGCAGCTTCTACGACAACGCGAAGCGGACGATCGAAGCGTACGTGGATGTCGAGACGGGGCGCGAAGGTTCGGGCGCGGCGATGGTGTCGACGGCGGAACTGGCCCCGGAAGACGGCCTGTCCGCCGCGCCACCGGACGAAACGCTGACCGTGTTCGTGTCGAACGACGGCGCGTGGTCGGGGTTCCGCGTCGGCGACGACAGCTTCCGGTTCCGCCACGGCGCAATCACGAGACTGCGGCTCACGCAGGTGATTCCGGTTCGCTGGAAGGGCGGCTACATGGTGACGTTCTGGTTCGACGTGCCGAACCGGAAAAGCACGGCCGACTACGAGTCGTTCTCGACTTGGTTCTATCTCGCGGCAGACTATTCTGGCCGCCGCACACGCGCGCTCACCCATGCATGTCGCAAGATCGCGTCGGAGCTCGGCGTCGCGTTCGACGTCGACGAAACCGGCGACGACTGACTCATCCTGCGTAATACACGCGGCATTCCTGCTCGCGCCCGCGCACGATGCGCTTGCCGACGAGCGAGCCGTACGTTTCGGTGAAGACCGTGCGCTGGTGCTCGCACTGCAGCGCGTCGTAGAAATAGAGCGAGACCCAGTCCGTCGGGCGGGACGCCTCCGGCGTGCGCATCGCAGCATGCAGGCATAGCGCGGTGAAATGCCAGCCGCCCTTGGTCATGTGCATCACGGGCAGCGGCATGTAGCCGTCCGCATTCAGCCGCCGGTGCGCGATTGCGCGTTGCGCAACGCCAGGCGTCGGCAACACGCCGGCGGCGGCCTTGTTGCGGTACAGGCGGTCGATGTAGAGCAGCAGTTCGACGGGCGGCTCCGTGCCGGGGCCGGCGTCCTGCACGTGGCCCTGCCAGCGCCGTCGGCGGCTCAGCACGTCGTCGAGCGCGGTGCGGATGCCGGCCGCGCGCCGCGGGCCGACGCCCGAGATCGTTTCGAGCTGGCCGTTGCGGGCCGCGCGTTCGAGCTCCTCGAGCGTATCGATGTGCAGCAGGTCGTGAATGCGCAGCGCGAGCGCGTGGCCGATGCCCGGTACTGCTTCGAACGCGGAGGTGCGCTCGGCGTCGCCGCACAGCCGGTCGAGCTGGCGCCAGCGTCCCGTCACCAGCAGCTCGGCGATCGCCTGGGCGACGCCCGTGCCGATCTCGGGCAGCATACCGAGCGCATCGACGCCGCCGGACTCGAATAGCGTGCGGATGTCGAGGTCGAGCGTATCGACCGTCCCGGCCGACGCGCGGTATGCGGCGACCCGGTACGGATTCGCGCCCTGGTCAGCCAGCCGCTGCGCCGCCTCGCGCAGGCAGGTCGCGATATGCCGGTTTTCCTCGTACGTTTGGCTGGCGCTCGTCTGCATGGCGAGGGACCCGGGGAAGCACAAACGGAATGGACACGGCGAACGATGCGCCGGTCGGCTTTTCATCATTGTCGCGACACGCGATGAAGAAAACTTGACGCACGTCAATGGCAAACGTAGCACAGGTTCGAAGCGCACGGTCGTGCCGGAAAGTGGCACGACCGTGCGTCGCTCGATGCGATCACGCGTCGAGGAACGACTGCGCGTTTTCGGCCTCGGCGGCCGTGCGCAACGCGGCGAGCGCCCGTTTCTCGATCTGCCGCACGCGTTCGCGCGACATGCCCGCGTCCTGCGCGATCGCGTCGTAGGTATCGGGCTCGGTGCCGCCGAGGCCGAACCGCCGGCGCAGTACGTCGGCCTCGGCCGGCGTGACCGACCGGAGCAGCGACCTCACGCACTCGCGCATGCGCGTGTCGGCCAGTTGCTCGAACGGGCTGGCCGACGTCTGGTCCTCGATCAGCTCCACGAGGCCGGTGTCCGCGTCGGGCAGCGGCGCGTCGAGCGACACGGGCTCGGCAGGCAGCGCGAGCACCGCGCGCAGCTTGTCCTCGTCGAGGCCGGTTTCGGCCGCGAGTTCGCCCGGCGTCGCCCGGCGGCCCGTGCGCTGGCGAAAACGCAGCGCATGCCGCTGCACGCGCTGGTACTGGTCGCCGACGTGCACAGGCACGCGGATCGTGCGTGCGCGATCCGCGACCGCGCGCGTGATCGCCTGGCGGATCCACCAGGTCGCATAGGTCGAGAACTTGAACCCGCGCCGGTATTCGAACTTCTCGATCGCGCGCATCAGGCCGAGGCTGCCGTCCTGCACGAGATCGGGCAGGTCGACGCCGCGGTTCATGTATTTGCGCGCGATCGACAGCACGAGCCGCAGGTTCGCCTCGAGCATCGCGCGCGTGGCGTCACGCACCTTATGCTGGCCGTCGGTGAGCGCGGCGGCGAGTGCCCGTCGCGCGACCGTGTCGAAGCAGGCGGCTTCGTCCGCTGCGGTGCCATGCGGCGCGGACGCGAGCGTGCGCACGACGCGGCTCGCGTCGTCGACGGCCGGTGCGACCCACGCGATCGAGCCGAGCAGGGCAGCCACGTGGTTGCGCGCGTCACGGTACTCATCCGAACGGAAGCCGTGCGCGTGCAACGCGTCGCGCAACGCCGCGACGGCCGCGTGCAGCGCGTCGTAGCTGGCCGGCGCGGGCGTGTCGGCGGCGTCGTCATCGGACGATCCGGCAGTGCCGGTCGCAGCCGTTGCGCGATGACGCGCAAGCAGCGCGCCGACCGCCGCCGGATGGCCGGCGAGCGCGTGCAGGATCTGGTGGCGGCCCGTCTCGATCTCGCGCGCCAGCACGATTTCGCCTTCACGCGTGAGCAGCGGCACCGCCTGCATGCGCCGCATGTAGAGGGCGAGCGGATCGGTCGATGCGCTCGTGCCGCGTGCGAGATCGCCGAGCATCGCGCGGCCTTCGTCGAGCGCATCGCGATCGACGTCGACAGGCGCCGAACCGGTGAACGGCGCAGGCGCGGCCGGCTCGTCGAGCACGGCGATGCCGATGTCGGCGAGCGCGGCGCGCACGACGTCGAGCGCGTCGGGGCTGTCGCTTTCGGGCGGCAGCGCGTCGACGAGGTCGGCGTGGGTCAGATAACCCTGTTCGCCGGCGAGCGCCAGCAACTGGATGATCGGGTCGAGCGGCGTGTCCGCCCGGGGAGTGGGGCGCGGCGTAGTCATGTCGATGGCGGCGTGAGCCGCGTTCCTGTCGGGGCGGGCCGAAGTCCGCCGGTTTCGGGCCGCCGGTTGCTCGCGAACCCCCGTCCGCGCCGGCCAGCCTGACATCGTTCAAGTTGAGGGCGTTTGCGCAAACTTCAACGCGAGCGCGACAGACGTGCCAGCACGCGGCATTCCCGCACGACCGTCCGGTGCAGGAAACAAAAAGTAACCGATCATACCCAGCGGTAATCTGCAGGGGACGTAAGCTAGAGTCAGGCGCGCGCCTGGCGGCGACGCGCGGACTCTGCCGGAGCAAGACATGACCCCGATTCCTGCCGCGAGGTGTGCGGTATTCGCATTGACGACGCTGACCCTCGGCGGCTGTTATTACACGAGTCCGTATGGCTATGCTCCGTACTACGCGCCGGCACCGGCCACGCTGACGCAGCGCGAGATCCCCGTCACGCCGGCTACACCGGGCAACGCTGCGCCGGGCCCGGCTGCGGCGGCGGTCGCGCCGCCGGTGGTCGATCCGGCTCCCGTCTACGTCGCGCCGGCCTATCCGGCGCCGTATCCCTATCCGTATCCGTACTATGCCCCCGCGTATTACCCGGGCTGGTACGGCTGGGGTGCGCCGGCGATCTCGGTCGGCTTCTGGGGCGGCTGGGGCGGCGGCTGGCGTGGACGCGGCGGGTACTGGCATCGTCCGTGGGGCGGCAGCCACTGGGGTGGCGGCTGGGGCGGGCATCGGCATTGACCGGCGCGCGGCGGCACCGCGCGGGAGAGCATCATGAGCATGAGGAATACGATCGTTCGCGGCCTGTGGGTCGCCCTGTTCGGCCTGGCGGCCGCGCCGGGGATTGCGCAGGCGCAGAGCACCGGCTACACGAACTCGCCGGCCGAACTGTTCGCCGGGCCGGCGCCCGACTATCCGGTCGTCGCGCAGATTCCGCCAGGCACCGCGCTGGACGTGTTCGGCTGCCTGAGCGACTACTCGTGGTGCGACGTTGCGCTGCCGGGCGTGCGCGGCTGGATCGACGCGCAACTGATCGACTATCCGTACCAGGGCGGTTACGCGCCGCTGCTCGAGTACGGCGCGATCATCGGCGTGCCGATCACCGGGTTCGCGATCGGCGCGTACTGGGATCGCTACTACCGTCACCGGCCGTGGTTCCATGACCGCGACCGGTGGGAGCACCGCGCGGAACCGCGGCTCGGCCCGGGCGGGAGGCCGCCGGGGCAGGGGCGCCCGCAACCGGGCGGGGCGGTGCAGGT
>NZ_JAAGPO010000153.1:0-27008 GCF_017104825.1 Burkholderia sp. Ac-20345
TCGACGCCCAGTACGGCGCCAGCCCCGCGCGCAGCGCCGCTTCGCGCAGCCGCGCGACGGCGTGGCCGCGGTTCTGTGCGCGCACGACGCAAACGATGCGGTCGAGCAGCCCCGCATTGACGAGCGCCGTCAGTACGGTACTGCCGATGAAGCCGGTTGCGCCGGTCAGCACCAGGCGCCCGACGTTCGCCGCCGCGACCGGTGCGCTGGCCGGCGACACGAGGCTCGTCCGCCAGTTGAGCGACAACGCGGTTTTCCAGATCAGCACGATAGTCTCCTTCGAAGAATCGGCCGGGCGGCGCAACGCCCGCGGTTGCGGGCTGCGCACGGCTCACCGGCCGGGCCGGGGCCTGACGCGCGCCCCGGCAGTCCCGATCGGGCGTGCGGCCCGCGATCGCGTCGATCGCGTCTCTGGCTCGAGGGGGCGGCAGCCGCCGAGGACGGGCGTCCGCGGCACTGGATCGGGAAGATCCCAGTGTGGGGCCCGACCGCAGGCAAGTCTGTCCCGAAAGTTTCGTGAAAGTGTGCCGATTTGTACGCGATTGTCGGAGTCTGTCGTACCGGCCGCGCCGTCAAAACGCCGCAATATCCGGTCGGGCCGCGTTTCGAGGGCGCGGCGCCGCCGTGGTCGGCCGGGTTTCTGCAACCGGCCGCACGCGACAGATCGACGCGCCTCGCGGCCATGTCATCCCATGTCTCGAAGATCGACCCGGCACCCATCGGCACCGCGATCGCCGATGCACGTGTGTTTGCGCGCACACCGCCGGAATAACCATGAATCGTCAGACGTCGTTCCATCTGAAAACCGCAATGAACTCAATATGAATTTATTGCGCTTTATCACTTGCGTTTCACACCAGTCTATCTAGACTGTTCAAGTCAAAACGGTCGAATGTGTCATTTTTTTAGGAGACGATCACAATGCGCCTCACCATTCGGATTAATGGCAGCGAATCGGCAACCCGGCATTCCTTCGCGGTCCTGTGGGTCGATACCGACGAGGGGCTGTGGTCGCGCGAGGCACATCAGGGCATGGATCTTCCGACTTGGGGCAAGGTCCGCGACGTCGAGGGCGCAATGGCGCTCTGCGCGGCCGATGGCGGGAATGCCGTGTGCCAGTTGAAGGGACTGTCGTTCGACGCGACGCAGCGCGAACAGGGCCCAGCGGTGCTCGCCGGCAATCACCCCGGCGCGTGGCGGCTGCAAGCCGTCGATCGCTGCACCAGTGAGCCGGAATACCGGGAATTCATTTCCGTCGCCCGATAGAAATAATCGATGTAATTCGTCTGCGGTTTTCGGGCTAATTCCGGTTTCAGTGATATTCATTTCGATATTCAGTATTAACGGCGCCCCATTTCGGGGCGTTTTTCATTTTCCGGTTTAAAGAAATAACCGCGAACCGGGCAATTGATCGCACCGCGGGTACCGTCGGCATCTGCCGTAACCGAAATCGTGCCCCCGGATCGACACGCAGCGGATCGCCCGCCGTTCATCGCCTGCCGCGCCGGTGAAATTCCGCTTCCGTCCTGCCTTTCCCTCCCCTTTTCTCCCTATGTCGAAGCGCCTGCACCCGCTTTTTCTAGGGGCCGGAACATACTTTCCCCACACGGTGTTTACTCATTTATTACAATCGCATTATTCAGACTGACTCGCCGCCCCTCGGCGGCCCGACCCGGCCATTGCATGAGCGTGAAAAAGAAGACCCACCCCGCCGATCCGTACGCGGCCGCGACCAAGAACCCCATGCTCGCGTCGCGCCTGCCGATGTGGCGCTCGAAGCTGATCGTGATCGTCGTGTTCCTCGCGTTCGCCGCGCTGATCGGCCGCGCCTTCTGGGTGCAGGTCGCGAACAAGGAGTTCTACGTCGGCCAGGGCCAGAAACGCTACCAGCGCACGATCGAGCTCGACGCGACGCGCGGGCGCATCGTCGACCGCAACGGCGCGATGCTCGCAGTCAGCCTGTCGACGTATGAAATCTGGGCGAACCCGAAACAGGTCGCCGACACCGACTACCCGCAGATCTCGAAGCTGCTCGACATGCCGCTCGTCGAGGTCAAGCGGCGCCTCGGCAACGACAAGACGTTCGTGCTGCTCAAGCGGCAGGTCGACGCGGACACCGCGGGCAAGCTCGAGAAGCTCGCGATCGACGGCGTCACGCAGATCGCCGATTCGAAGCGCTTCTACCCGGAAGGCGAATCGGCCGCGCACGTGGTCGGCTTCACGAACGTCGAGGACAAAGGGCAGGAAGGCGTCGAGCTCGCGGCCAATGCGCGCCTGGTGGGCACGTCCGGGCAGCGCGAGGTGATCCGCGACCGGCTCGGCCGCATCGTGTCGGACACGCGCCCGCTCGTCCCGGCGCAGCACGGCGCGACGATCGAACTGACGATCGACCGTCGCATCCAGCAGCTCGCGTTCAGCCAGCTCAAGGCGGCCGTGGTCGAGAACAACGCGGTGGCCGGCAGCGTCGTGGTGCTCGACGCGCAGAACGGCGAGATCCTCGCGCTCGCGAACTACCCGACTTTCGATCCGAACGACCGCGCACGCCTCACCGGCCAGCAGTTGCGCAACCGCGCGGTGATCGACACGTTCGAACCGGGCTCGACGATCAAGCCGCTCGTCGTCGCGCTGTCGATCGACGAGCGCAAAGTGTCGCCGAACACGATCATCAACACGTCGCCGGGCACCTACAAGATCGGCCCGGCCGTGATCCACGACACGTCGAACCACGGCTCGCTGACGGTCGCGCAGGCGCTGCAGAAATCGAGCAACGTCGCGCTCGCGAAGCTCGCGCTGAACCTGCCCGCCGAAACGATCTGGAACAAGTACCAGGAATACGGGATCGGCCGTGCGCCGGAACTGACGTTCCCGGGTGTCGCATCGGGCCGGCTGCGCGGCTACAAGCGCTGGCGGCCGATCGAACAGGCGACGATGGCATACGGCTACGGCCTGTCGATGTCGCTGCTGCAGATCGCGCAGACCTACACGGCCTATGCGGGTGACGGCACGCTGCACCCGGTGTCGCTGCTGAAGAACGGCACCGACCAGCAGACGATCGACGCGCATCGCGGCCACCGCGTGACGTCGGCGCAAACAGCTGCTTCGATCCGCTCGATGCTCGAGATGGCGGTCGGCGAAGGCGGAACGGGGCGCCGCGCGCGCGTCGACGGCTACCGGATCGGCGGCAAGACGGGTACCGCGCGCAAGCAGGTCGGCGCGACCTATGCAAAGGGCAAGTACCGTGCGCTGTTCGCCGGGATGGCGCCGATGAGCAACCCGCGCCTGATCGTCGCGGTGATGATCGACGAGCCGCGCGGCAAGGGCTACTACGGCGGCACGGTGGCCGGCCCGGTGTTCGCATCGGTCACGAGCGGTTCGCTGCAGTTGCTCGGCGTGCCGCCCGATGCACCGGTCGAGCCGGAGAAGACCCCGCCGGCGAAGGCCGTTGCACCGCAGAAGACGGTAGCTGCACCGAAAGCGACGACGCAGGCAAAGACGACCGCTGCGCCTAAAACGGCCGCGCCGCTGAAGACTGCCGCGCCGTCGAGAGCGCCGGCGCAGACAAACACGGCGGCGGGCTGATCGATGCAGCCCGCGCGACGCATCGCCCACCGGCGCACGCGTCACGCCCCGACAGCCGCGTCGCCGCCGCACATATCCCCGCCATCGGGCACCGTCCCACTTTCTAGGAACGCCGCGCATCATTTGAGCGTTCCCGCTGCCTCCTCCTACAATTTTTCAGCGCGCCGGGCAGCCCTGTCCGTGTGCGCGACTACAACAAAGGAGAGAGACGCATGCGATTCCACTGGAAGACGCTCGCCCTGGCCATCGCGAGCGCGGCGCTGGTCGGCGGGGTGCCCGCCCACGCCGCCGACCCCGCCGACCTGAAAATCGGCTTTCTCGTCAAACAGCCGGACGATCCGTGGTTCCAGGACGAATGGCGCTTCGCCGAACAGGCGGCGAAGGAAAAGCATTTCACGCTGATCAAGATCGCAACGCCGAGCGGCGAAAAGGTATCGACCGCGCTCGACAGCCTCGCCGCGCAAAAGGCACAGGGCGTGATCATCTGCGCGCCCGACGTGAAGCTCGGCCCCGGCATCGCCGCCAAGGCGAAGCGCGCGGGGATCAAGCTGATGTCGGTCGACGACCAGCTCGTCGACGGCCGCGGCGCGCCGCTCCAGGGCGTACCGCACATGGGCATCTCCGCGTACAAGATCGGCCAGCAGGTCGGCCAGGCGATCGCGGAAGAAACGAAGCGGCGCGGCTGGAATCCGGCCGAGGTCGGCATCATCCGGATCGCGTACGACCAGCTGCCGACCGCGAAAGAGCGCACGACCGGCGCGGTCGATGCGCTCAAGGCCGCCGGTTTCCCGGCCGCGAACGTGATCGACGCGCCCGAAATGACGGCCGACACCGAAGGCGCGTTCAACGCGGCGAACATCGCGCTCACCAAGCATGCGAATTTCAAGCGCTGGGTCGCGTTCGGCTCGAACGACGACACGACGGTCGGCGCGGTACGCGCCGCCGAGGGGCGCGGGATCGGTGCCGACGCGATGGTTGCGGTCGGCATCAACGGCAGCCAGGTCGCGCTCAACGAATTCGCGAAGCCGAAGCCGACGGGCTTCTACGGTTCGATCCTGCTGAATCCGCGCCAGCACGGCTACCAGACGAGCATCAACATGTACGACTGGATCACGAAGAACCAGGCGCCGCCGCCGCTCGTGCTGACGTCCGGCACGCTGATCACGCGCGACAACGAAAAGCAGGCGCGCGCCGCGCTCGGTCTGTGAGCCAGCCCAAGGAGCCGACATGACACGCACCACCCTCGTGACGGGCGCCGCCGGCGGCATCGGCCAGGCGCTGTGCCGCACCTTCCTCGCGGCCGGCGACCGCGTGCTCGCGCTCGACCGCGACCGCACGGCGCTCGACCGCTTCCTCGATACGCTCGGCGACGCGCGCGCGACGCCGGTCGTCGACGACCTGACCGACGTCGAGCGGCTGCGTTCGCTGCTCGCATCGCATCCGCAAGCCGACGTGCTCGTCGCGAACGCGGGCACGGCGGCGTCGACCACGCTGCGCGACACGACGCCCGCCACCTGGCGCACGGATCTCGACGCGAACCTGACGGCCACCTACGTGAGCGTCGAAGCCTTGCTGCCCGGCATGCGCGCGCGCGGGCGCGGCGCGATCGCGATCATCGGTTCGGTCAACGGCGTGCATGCGCTCGGGCATCCGGCGTACAGCGCGGCGAAGGCCGGGCTGATCAGCTACACGAAGTCGCTCGCGATCGAATACGGCCGCGACGGCGTGCGCGCGAACATCGTGCTGCCCGGCACCGTGAAGACACCCGCGTGGGAAGCGCGCGTGGAGCGCAACCCGCAGGTGTTCGAGCAATTGAGGAAGTGGTATCCGCTGGACGATTTCGCGACGCCCGACGACGTCGCGCAGGCTGCACTGTTCCTGTGTTCGCCGGCCGCGCGGATCATCACCGGCGTCGCACTGCCCGTCGACGGCGGCCTGCTGGCCGGCAACCGCGTGATGGCGCAGGAACTGACACTGGAGACGTTCTACTGATCGTGAAGCGGTGCGCGGGGCCGGCGGCCGCCCGGGCCGCCGCGCCCTGCCCGGTGCGCGGCGCGATGCCGCGCGCCCTTAATGCGCAGCGGCCGCAACCGGCTTCGTCATCCTGCCGAGCACGTGCTCGGTCATCCCGCGAGCGAGTTCGGTCTCGCCCATGAACACGGTGCCGATGCCCTCGTCCGACAGTAGCGCCGCCTCGTCGCCGCTGTTCGTGCACAGCACGACCTCGAGCGCCGGGTTCAGCGTGCGCGAGATCTCGACGATCTGCCGCACGTCGAACACGTCGGGCAGCGTGACGACCAGCATCCCGGCGCGCGCGATGTGCGCCTGGACGAGCACGATCGGCTCGATCGCATCGCCCGACACGGCCGCGATGCCGTCCGCGCGCAGCTTCTCGACGAGCTCGCGGTTCTGCTCGACGACGACATACGCGATGCCGCGCTCGTCCAGCGCGTGCGCGATCCGCGTGCCGACCTTGCCGTAGCCGACGATCACGACCTGCCCGGTCAGGTGCGTCTGCGGCGTCGACATCGGCAGCGCGGCGAGCGGATCGTCGCGCGCCTCGAGCTTGCGCGCGAACGCCGAATGCTTGCGAATCCACACGAGCGCCGGATCGATCATCGCGAACAGCAGCGTGTTCATCGCGATAGAGATCAGCGCGACCGCCAGAATCAGGCTCTGCCCCTCGGCCGACAGCAGCCCGAGCGCACGGCCGAGCCCCGCGAGGATGAACGAGAACTCGCCGATCTGCGCGAGCCCCGCGCCGACCGTCAGTGCGGTGTTCAGCGGATAGCGGAACGCGATCACGAGTGCGACCGCCGCGAGCGTCTTGCCGATCACCACGATCGCCGCGACCTCGATCACGTGCAGCGGCTCCGCGAGCAGGATCTTCGGGTCGAACAGCATCCCGACCGAAATGAAGAACAGCACCGAGAACGCGTCGCGCAGCGGCAGCGTCTCGTCGGCCGCGCGCCGGCTGAATTCCGACTCGCGCATCATCATCCCGGCAAAGAATGCGCCGAGCGCGAACGACACGTCGAACAGCTTCGCCGCGCCGAACGCGATGCCGACAGCGGCCGCGATCATGCACAGCGTGAACAGCTCGCGCGAGCCCGTGCGCGCGACGAGCCACAGAATGCGCGGAAACACGCGCTTGCCGACCACCAGCATCAATGCGATGAACGCCGCGACCTTCAGCATCGTGACGCCGAGCGTGCCCCACACACTGCCGCCGGCCGCATGCGCGTCGCCGGGCGGCGTGCCACCGAGCAGCCCCGCGACGGGCGGCAGCAGCACCAGCACGAGCACCATCACGAGATCCTCGACGACGAGCCAGCCCACCGCGATGCGCCCGTTGACCGTCTCGACCAGCCCGCGCCCTTCGAGCGCGCGCAGCAGCACGACGGTACTCGCGACCGACAGCGCGAGCCCGAACACGAGCGCCGCCCCGACGCTCCAGCCCCAGGTGAGCGCGAGCCCGCCGCCGAGCAGCGTGGCCACCGTAATCTGGACGATTGCGCCCGGCAGCGCGATCTTGCGCACCGCCAGGAGATCACCGAGCGAGAAATGCAGGCCGACGCCGAACATCAGCAGCATCACGCCCACTTCGGCGAGCTGCTGCGCGAGCGACAGGTCGCCGACGAAGCCGGGCGTGCCGGGACCGATCACGATCCCGGCGAGCAGATAGCCGACGAGCGGCGGCATTTTCAGCAGCGACGCGAAATAACCGAAGACCATCGCGAGACCGAAACCGGCCGCGAGCAACGCAATCAGGCTGACGTCATGAGGCATCCCCCCTCCCGAGTTCTTGTAACTATTTAGTAAGGTTCAAGAACGGAAGGATAAGGGATGAGGCGGAAAAATGGCGCGCCACCGCGAAAATTTCACGTGGTGGCGCGCCTTTGCGGGGTGCAACCCCGGCGAAACGAAAGGCGCCGCGCGGGTGCGGCGGCGCCTTGAAGTCCATCGAACCGGCGGGGCTGGCGCCCCGCCGCCCCGTCAGCGCGACGCTTGCGGGAACCGCGCGCCCGGCGGCGGTTCGGGCCGGGTCGACGGCACGCTCTTGCGCACCTTCGCAACCTGCGCGGCCGTCACCGGCACACCCGTGTTGCCCCAGCTCGTGCGCACGAAGTTCGACACGTCCGCGACTTCCTGGTCCGACAGGCGCCAGCCGAACGGCGGCATCGTGAACGTCGACGGCGCGGTGCGCGTGCCCTGCAGCGCGCTGCCCTCCAGCACGACGTGGATCAGCGAGGTCGGATCGTCGCCCTGCACGACCGGGTTGCCGGCGAGCGCGGGGAACACGCGCGTGTAGCCATGACCGTCGCTGCGGTGGCAGGCCATGCAGTTGTCGCGATAGACGGCCGCCCCCGGCTTGCTCGCGTCACCGGTCTGCAGCGCCTTCGCGGCAGCCGCGTCGTACACGTGCGGCTGCTCGCCCTGCACGCGCGGCGGCAGCGTCTTCAGGTAGCGCGCGATCGCGTTCAGGTCGTCGTCGGTCATGTGCTGCATGCTGTGGCCGACCACGTCCGTCATCCCGCCGAACGCGGCCGTGCGCAGCGTGCGGCCCGTCTTCAGGAACTGCACGATCTCGGTTTCCGTCCACGTGCCGAGGCCGGTGCGCGGCTCGCCGCGCAGGCTCGTCGGCACCCAGCCGTCAATCGCCGCGCCGCCGGCCAGGAAGTCCGGGCCGTCCGCGTCGGTCAGCCCGCGCTCCTGCATCGTCGGTGCGCGCGGCGTATGGCACGCGCCGCAGTGGCCGAGACCCTGCACGAGATACGCGCCGCGCGCGACCACCGGATCGGTGTACGGCGCCGCGTCGAACGGTTTCGGCGTCGGCGCGAACATCTTGCGCCAGATGCCGAGCGGCCAGCGCATCGACAGCGGCCACACGATGTCGACCGCGCGGTTCTCGTGCTCGACCGGCGCGACACCGTGCATGAAGTACGCGTACAGCGCCTTCATGTCGTCGTCGGTCAGGCGCGCATAGGACGGAAACGGCATGGCCGGATACATCGTGTCGCCGTTCTTGCGCACGCCTTCGCGCACCGCCCGCGTGAAGTCCTCGACCGTCCAGCCGCCGAGGCCCGTTTTCGGATCCGGCGTGATGTTCGTCGAGTAGATCCCGCCGATCGGCGTATCGAATTTCAGCCCGCCCGCGAACGGCTTGCCGCCGCTCGCGGTGTGGCACGCGATACAGTCGCCCGCTCGCGCGAGATATTCGCCGCGCTTGATCAGGGCCGCGTCGGCGGATTGGGCAACGGGTGCGGCCGCGGTACCGGAAGCTGCAGCGGGAGCTGCCGGTTGCGCGAAGGCCGCCGTACCCGCGAAGCCGAACGCGGCCCAGGCCGCACCGGCCGCCAGCGCGCGCGACATCCGGCGCGCGACGTTGTGGTTCATCGTCCTCTTCATACGGTCACCAGTGGCGCGGGATTTTTCAGGTATTGCTCGCGGATCGCACGTGCCGACCAGTAGGCCAGCGCCGCGATGATCCCGGTCGGGTTGTAGCCGATGCCCTGCGGCAGCGCCGATGCGCCCATCACGAACACGTTGTGCACGTCCCAGCACTGCAGGTAGCGGTTCAGCACGCTCGTCTTCGGGTCGGCGCCCATGATCGCGCCGCCGACGAGGTGGGTCGTCTGGTACGCGCGCGAATCGAAGTGCTTGCCGAACTCGCGCGTCGACACGCCGATCGCCTTCGGCCCCATCGCCTCCGCGATCTTCTTCATCTGCCCGGTCACGTACTGCGCCATCTTGATGTCGTTGTCCTTCCAGTCGAAGGTCATCCGCAACAGCGGCTGGCCGTACGAATCGCGATAGGTCGGATCGAGGTCGAGATACACGTCGCGGTACGACATGTTGCTGCCGTGCGCGTCCATCGAGATCGTGTGCGCGTAGTTGTCCTTGACCGCCTTCTTCCACGCCGAGCCCCACTGCGGCGTACCGGGCGGCGTCGCGATGCCGCTGATCGGCTTCACGCCGGCCTGGTTCACCCACAGCGGCGAGCCGCCGACGAAGCCGAGCGGGCCGTGGTCGAAGTTGTCCGCGTTGAAGTCGTCCACCGCGACGCCGTTGCCGCCCGCGCCGATGAACGGGTTCGTGTAGGTGTCCTTGTCGAAGAACGCCTTGATCGTCGACAGGTTCTGGTACGCGAAATTGCGGCCCACGACGCCTTCGCCGGAGATCGGGTCGTACGGCTTGCCGATGCCCGACAGCAGCAGCAGGTGCACGTTGTGATACTGGAACGCGGCCACGATCACGAGATCCGCCGGCTGGTGCACTTCACGCCCGGCCGGGTCGACGTAGGTCACACCCGTCGCGCGCTTCTTCGTATCGTCGAGGTCCACGCGCAGCACGTGGCACTTCGAGCGCAGCTCGAAGTTCGGCGCCTGCTTCAGCGCGGGCAGGATGTTCAGGTTCGGCGACGCCTTCGAGTACATGTAGCACGCGTAGCCGCTGCAGTAGCCGCAGAAGTTGCACGGGCCCATCTGCACGCCGTACGGGTTCGTGTACGGGCCCGACGTGTTCGCCGACGGCAGCCGGTACGGATGCAGGCCGAGCGACTTGGCCGCGTCGAAGAAGCGCTGTGCCGAATACGTGTTGAGCTGTGCAGGCAGCGGGAAGTTGTCGCTGCGGTTCGCTTCGAACACGTTGCCGTCGCCGACCACCTTGCCGCCGACCTTGTACGCCTGCCCCGACGTGCCGAACACCTTCTCGGCGAAATCGAAATGCGGCTCGAGCTCGTCGTAGGTCACGCCGGTGTCCTGGATCGTCATCCCTTCGGGGATGAACTTCTTGCCGTAGCGCTCTTCATAGTGGCTGCGCAGGCGCAGCTCTTCCGGCGTGATCCGGAAATGCACGCCCGACCAGTGCAGCCCCGCGCCGCCGACGCCTTCGCCCGGCAGGAACGCGGCGAGCTGCCGGTACGGCAGCGCGGTGTCCTGCAGGCCGTGGCGGATCGACACGGTCGTCTTCGACAGGTCGAGGAACAGCTTCTTGCGGACGTTGTAGGTCAGCTCGTCGATCGTGTTCGGATACGCGCCGTCCGGATAGGTGTCGCGATACTCGCCGCGCTCGAGCGCGACGACGTTCAGGCCCGCTTCGGTCAGTTCCTTCGCGAGAATCGCGCCGGTCCAGCCGAAGCCGACGATCACCGCATCGACATGCGGTTTTTTCTCTGCGGCCATCAGCTGCGCTCCCCGTTGATCGAGACGGGGCCGTACGGATAGGGCTTGCCGTTCTGGTTGACGAAATCCATGAAGTCCGCGCGCGCGCCCGGAAAGCCGATCATCTTCCACGCGGCCATGTCGTGATTGCCGCCATGCACCGGATCGCAGAAGTAGCCTTCGTGCGTGTTCTGCAGCAGTTGACCGAAGAACACGCCGGGCGGCACGTCGTCGATCTGCGCGCCGCCCTTCTCCAGCGCGCCGAGCACGGTGTCGCGCGTCGGCGCGTCGAGATCCGCGAACGCCTTGCCGTGGGTCTTCTCGCAATAGCGGTTGACCGCCGCGATGCCAAGCCGGTAGATGTCGCGCGGCACCAGCTTCAACTGGTAGCCGAGCTCGGGCATGCCCTGCTGGAACGGCCCCTGCATGTACCAGGTGGCGCCGTTCGCATACGGCGTCTCCATCTGGCGGTCGATGAATTCGGGCACGCCCGATTCGAGTGCGCCGGGGCCTTCGGCGTCGGCCGGGATCAGCCGGTCGACGGCGGCCTGGACGAACGCCCATTCCTTCGCATCGAAGAAGGTCGGCTTGTACGGGGCGCGTTCGGCGTTGGCCGATGCACCGGGCGCGTTGCCGGTCGTCGCGGAAGGCGACGACGAACGCAGGTCGCAGCCGGCGACCGACGCGATCGGCACGAGCGCGACCGACGTGCGCAGGAAACGACGGCGCGAGTTGGGTTTGTCAGGTGGCGTGGACATGGTCGGATGTTGATCGTTGGGGATCGGGGCCCGGACGCGCGCACTCCGCATGCGGCATGTCCGGCATGGCAGCCATGCCGCACGCGGCTGGCCGTCCTGTTCTTTCGTCTGTTGCGAACAACCTCGCTGCAGGCACCGCCCATGCAATGCGCGGCAGCGCCTTCATGCAGCCGCGCATCGCGCCAGTTCAGGCTGCGCTGCACGGATCGGCCTCTTTGCGAGCCTTATCATCTGACAAATACCGGCATCTGCCTGCATCTGCCCCTCATCGCTCATGACCCTCATTTAACTTAGACGCCGCGTTTGCCGGCAGCAAGCGCGACGTGCACGACCCTCTTTCGAGGTCCGGCGCCGAGTGCCGCGAATTATATATGGAACCGGTTCCATAAAAAGGCGACATCAATGCAATTCAATGCATCGAAAATCGCAACAATTGAAAAATCCGGGAGCCGGAACGATCAAGGATCGCGTGATTACCTGCCGATGCGGGCGTCAGGGAGAGGATTGTTGTGTGGCGCGCCGCGCCGAAGGCTGTCTCTTTCCAGCCACGCAGCGCACGCGCGGGTGCCGGTTTGCATGGCGGTCTGGTAGCCTCCGCGTCTCATGAGCACACAGAAGAATGAACTGCCGGCGCCCGACGCGACCCGCATCAGCCGATATCTCAGCTACGTGCTGCGCCACGCACCGCAGACGATCGGGCTGCAACTCGACCCGGAAGGCTGGGCCGACATCGACGAACTGATCGCCTGTGCCACCCGCCAAGGGCACCCGCTCGATCGCGCGACGCTCGAAACCGTCTGCGCGACCAACGACAAGCAGCGCTTCGCCCTTTCCGACGACGGCCGTCGTATCCGTGCGGTACAAGGGCATTCGACGCCCGTCGTGCAGCGCAGCTATCCGGCCGCGCAGCCGCCCGAGCGCCTCTATCACGGCACCGCAACACGCTTCCTGGATTCGATTCGGGCGCAAGGGCTGAAACCCGGCGTCCGTCATCACGTGCATCTGTCGCCGGACATCCGGACGGCGCTGGCAGTCGGCACGCGCTACGGCGTGCCCGTGATACTCGAGGTCGATGCGCAGCGCATGCATCGGCAAGGCCACACGTTCTTCGTTGCCGAAAACGGCGTATGGCTGACCGACACCGTGCCGGCGGAATTCCTCAAAGAGATGGACAGTCCCGCGCGCTGAGACGCGCGCTCACCACGGCCAGAACATCGACGCGATGGACAGCGCCAGCGCCGCGCAAAGCGGCGAGTAATACAGCGTGTCCATCCGCGCGAAACGCGACCCGCGAATCCGCTTGAAGAAGCCGACGTAACGGAAATCGCCGACGGCCCGCACCGCGAAAATCAGTGCGAACGCAACGACCGCGAACGAGATCGTGCCGGGATACGCGTTCGGCCCCAGCCAGCCGGCACGCGCGGCAACCACGCACGCGCCGCCCAGCAATGCCGCCGCGACGGCAAGCGTGCCGATGGCGGTCGGCCGCAGCAACGGCTCGCCGTCCTGCTCCGGAATGGCCGCTCGTTTGCCGCGCCGCCCACCCAACGCCCAGTAGACGTGAATGAGCGCAATTGCGCAAAGCGTCGGCACGCTGAAATACGCTCCGGTCATGTCGGTCAATGCCCTCGTCTCGTTGTCTCGATGTGTTGCCGGCGAAGTTCCGGCACGCGGTCTGGGCCCGCGACACACGTGACGATACCGAAACCCGGCAACCCGTGCATTGCGACGTCCGGTCGCAACCCGTCACCACGCATGTTGCGATGCAGTGCACGCGCAGGCGCTTGCGGGCCGGCCGCTTGACTTCCCTCCGCGCACTACTACCCTGTTATTCCAGTACTGCAGTCGATACGCCGCTGCGCGATCGGCCGCACGTGCAACGTTCGCCGCATGGCGCACCTGTACGACAACGATAACGAAGGCCATGGAGGCGACTCATGCTGATCGGCGTGCCGAAGGAGATCAAGAACCACGAATACCGTGTCGGCCTCACGCCGGCCGGCGCACACGAACTGACGCGGCACGGCCATCGCGTGCTGGTGCAGCGCGGCGCGGGCACCGCGATCGGCCTGCTCGACGACGACTACACGGCCGCGGGCGCATCGCTCTGCGACGGCGCCGACGAAGTCTTCGCGCGCGCCGACATGATCATCAAGGTGAAAGAGCCACAGCCGGCGGAATGCGCGATGCTGCGGCGCGGGCAAATCCTCTACACGTACCTGCATCTCGCGCCCGATCCCGACCAGGCGGCCGCGCTCGTGAAGTCCGGCGCCGTCTGCATCGCGTACGAAACCGTGACGGGCCCCGGCGGCGGCCTGCCGCTGCTCGCGCCGATGAGCGAGGTGGCCGGGCGCATGTCGATCCAGGTCGCGGCGACTCACCTCGAGAGCCCGCGCGGCGGGCGTGGCCTGCTGATGGCCGGGGTGCCCGGCGTGCCGGCCGCGCACGTCGTCGTGCTCGGCGCGGGCGTGGTGGGCACCGGCGCGCTGCAGATGGCGGTCGGCCTCGGCGCACGTGTGACCGTGCTCGACACCAACGTGAACCGGCTGCGCCAGCTCGACCTCGTCTTCGCCAACCGGATCACGACGGTCTGCTCGAACGCGCATACGATCGACGAAGCCGTGCGCGATGCCGACGTCGTGATCGGCGCCGTGCTCGTGCCGGGCGCATCGGCGCCGCGGCTCGTCACGCGCGACATGATCGCGACGATGCGCACGGGGGCGGTCGTCGTCGACGTCGCGATCGACCAGGGTGGATGCTTCGAGACCTCGCATGCGACGACGCACGCGGACCCGACCTTCGTCGTCGACGGCGTCGTGCACTACTGCGTCGCGAACATGCCCGGCGCGGTCGCGCGCACGTCGACCTTCGCGCTGAACAACGCGACGCTTGGGGCTGCGCTCGCGCTCGCCGACAAGGGCTGGAAGCAGGCGATGACCGACGATCCCCATCTGCGCGCGGGCCTGAACGTGTGCGACGGACACATCACGTACGAAGCGGTCGCGCTGGCGCTCGGCCTGCCCTATGTGCCGGCGGCCCGCGTGCTGGCATGACGTGACCGCATTCAAGTACGGCTAGCGGCTGACCGCACGCGCGGCCGGCCGCGTTCACGCGCCCTTCGCGCCGCCGCTGCGCTTCGACGCGCCGCCCGCCCCCATCGTGCGCGCCAGCAGCGGCCTCAATTGCGCCAGCGTGCGCGTGTTCAGCACGTCGGACCGCGTGAGCCAGCCGCGTCGCGCCTGATCGACGCCGTACGCAAGATTGTCGAGTTCGTCCGCACTGCACGCATCCGAGCCGATCGCCACCGGCACGCCGGCCTTCGCGGCCTCGCGGCACCAGATGTCAGGCAGGTCGAGCCGCCGCGGCTGCGCATCGAGTTCGACGAAGCAGCCACGCGCCGCGGCGTGCGCGATCACGCGCGGCACGTCCAGTTCGCATGCGTCGCGCTCGCCGAGCACGCGGCCCGTCGGGTGCGCGAGAATCGTGAAATGCGGATGGTCCATCGCGCGCAGCATGCGCGCGGTCTGCGCGTCGCGCGGCAACTCGAAGCCGTCGCGTACCGCACCGATCACGAGATCGAGCCGGCCGAGCATCGCGTCGGGCACATCGAGGCTGCCGTCCTCCCGAATGCCGGCCTCCACGCCCTTGAGCAGCACGAAATCGTCGAACGACGCGTTGAGGCGATCGATCTCGTCGAGCTGGTGCGCAAGCCAGTCGACGCTGTTGCGACCGCCGCCGGCATGGGGAGCCCGGTCGGTGATGGCCAGGTACGCGAACCCGCGTGCGCGTGCCGCATCGGCCATCACGCGCAGGCTGTCACGGCCGGCCGATGCGTCGGTATGCGCATGCAGGTCGCCATGGACGTGCTTGCGCTCGACCAGCGCCGGCAGCGTGCCCGCGCGCGCCGAGTCGATCTCGCCGCGATCCTCGCGCAATTCGGGCGGCACGTCGTGCAGCCCGATCGCCGCGTAGACCGACGCCTCGGTCGCGCCGGCAATCCGTTCATCGCCGCGAAACACGCCGTACTCGTTGATCTTCAGCCCGCCGGCCTGCGCGATCCTGCGCAACGCGATGTTGTGCGCCTTCGATCCGGTGAAGTAGACGAGCGCCGCACCGAACGCGTCGGCATCGACGACACGCAGGTCGACCTGCAACCCGCTGGCGAGCACGACGCTCGACTTCGTCTTGCCGTGCGCCAGCACGCGCGCCACCTCGCCATAGCCGACGAACGCTTCGGCGACGGCCACCGGATCGCGTGCGGTGACGAGGATGTCGAGATCGCCGACCGTCTCGCGGCGGCGGCGGAAACTGCCGGCCGGCACGGCCTTGCCGACGCCGGCAATCGCGCGCAGCTTTTCGAGCAGCGGTAGCAGCGAGTGCGCCGCATCCGGCAGCAGGAAGCGTTGGGGCTCGCGCTTCAGCCGGTCGTCGATCGCTTCGAGCAGATGCGCTTCGGTTTTCGCACCGAAGCCCGGCAGCTCGCGCACGTGCCCGCTCTTCGCTTCCGCGCGAAGCTGCTCGAGCGAATCGACGTGCAGTGCATCATGCAGCGCCTTCACGCGTTTGGCGCCGAGCCCCGGCACGTCGAGCAACTCGACGATCGCGCCCGGCAGCGCGTGGCGCAGTGTTTGCTGGAGTTCGCAGGTGCCGGTCGCGGCGATCTCGCGCAGCTTCGACGCGAGATCGGGCCCGATCGACGGAATCTTCCCGAGATCGTCGCCGTTCGCGATCATCGTCGGGATATCGCGCCCGTAGTCGGCAATCGTCCGTGCGGCATTGCGATAGGCACGCACCCGGAACGGATTGGCGCCCTGGATCTCGAGCATGTCGGCAATCTCGGCGAACACGGCCGCACACCCGGCATTGTGGATCGGCATGATCGGCGTGGCTCCCTTCCACGTGGATGGCGCCGCACGCGTGCGCGACGGCGTCTGCCCGCCCGGCGACGCATGCTGACGCCGCCGGGCGCCCGTTCATCATCGTACGCCGGCCGCGCCGCGCGTGCAGCGCCGTTGCGTTCGTGACGTCAGGGTCAGAGGGAGGCGCGCGGCGTCGTCGCGTATTGCCGCTCGTAGATCGACTGGCAATGCGTGCAGCGCTCGGCGGCCGGGCGTGCCAGCAGGCGCTCGTAGCCGACCGAGCCGTCGCAGTCGATGCACTCGCCGTAGCTGCCGTCGCGCATCCGCTGCAGGGCGCGGCCGATCGCGCGCAGTTCGGTCAGCTTCATGCCGATCAATGCATGATCGACGTCGACGAACAGATCCGCATTCGCCTCGTCGCCCTCGTCCGGCGCCGCGCCGGCGAGGTCTGCATAGGATTCCGACGCACGTTGGTCTTCGCTCGTGCGTATTTCCGCACGCAACGTCTGCTCGCTCTCGTTCAGCCGCTGTTTCAGCGTCTGCCGTTGTTGTTGGTCGAGCGCCATGGCCGTCTCTCCTGTTCCGGGTTCCGCGCGGAGCATTGCGGCGCGCGGTGTCGCGCCGGTGCGCGGCGGGCAGGCGTCACCGCCTGCCACCGTGTCCGGATGTGCGCCCGGCGACACGAAGTGCCGGACGCATTCGACGCAGGATAAACCCATTGAACACGCGTGTGTTGACCGGAATCAGCGTGCACTGCGATGCACGTGAAGTGCTTGCATAAACTGGGGACGGACGCGAAAACGCGACGCCCGGCTCGGGCTTCGCGGCCCCGCATCGCAGCCGCAGCGCAGCAATTCACCGCGCTGTCACGCCCGCGCTTCGGTTCGACGTCGATCCCCTGACGTGATTGACGGCGTGGTTAGCCTCTTCCGATGATGTGTCATCCTCAGAACGCATTGCGCCCGATGAACCCCCGCACGACCGTCAACAGGATGATCTTCATGTCGAACCAGAAGCTCCAGTTCTGCATGTAGAACAGATCGAACTTCACGCGCGCTTCCATCGCCTCGACCTTGCGCGTCTCGCCGCGATAGCCGTTTACCTGTGCCCATCCGGTGATGCCGGGCCGCACGCGGTAGCGATACATGTAGCAGTCGATCAGTTGCCGGTAGAAGTCGTCGTGTTCGATCGCATGCGGACGCGGGCCGACGACCGACATCTGCCCGAACAGCACGTTGAAGAACTGCGGCAACTCGTCGAGCGACGTGCGCCGCAGGAAAGCGCCGACGCGCGTGATCCGCGAATCGTTGCGCGATGCCTGCCGCACGACGCCCGGCTGTGCGCGATGCACGCGCATCGTCCGGAACTTCAGGATGTCGAACTCGCGACCGTCGACGCCCTTGCGGCGTTGCCTGAACAGCACGGGCCCCGGCGACGACAGCTTGACTGCGATCGCCAGCATCGACAGCAGCGGCAGCAACGGAATCAGCACGCCGAACGCGAACAGCCGGTCGAACGCGAACTTCGCCCACAGCTCCGGCGCCGAGCGCGGCGTGGTCGCGAGGTTGATGGCCGGCATGCCGAGCACGTCGGTCGCCGAGCGATCGACCACCGCCATCTGCCGCACATCGGGCAGCAGCCGCAACTCCACGAACTCGTCGCGCAACTCGCGGACGATGCGCTGGATCCGCCACTCGTGCGACATCGGCAGCGTGAGCCATACCTCGTCGATCTCGCCGCCGCGAATCAGGTCGCGCAGCGCGTTCCAGTCATCGATCACCGGCACGCCGCCGATGCCGCCGGAGGCCGCCTGTGCGTCGTCATCGAATACGCACGCCGCCACGAAAGGCCCTTGCGGCGCGAGCTGCATCCGCTCGACCGCGACACGCCCGTAGGCCGTTGCGCCGACCACCGCGACGCGGCGCTGCCGCGCGCGCGGGTCGTCACGCGTCAGCGCGAGCGCCAGCAGCGCGGCACGGCCGAGCAGCAACGCGGCGTCGCCGGCCAGCACCGTGCGCACGATCCAGCGGGTCGTGATCGTGCCGCCGCGGTTCATGATCCACAACGCGGCGGTTACCGTCAGCACGCTCGCGCAGACGAGCGCCACCATCGTCTGGGTCAGCGCATTCGTGCCGCCTTGCGGTGCCACGCCGCCGCGCACGGTGCGCAGGTAGCGCGGCAACAATGCCACGGTCAGCACGCACAGCAGCGCGATCGCGCCACGCTGCGCGTCGGACAGCTCGCGCCATGCGAGGCCCGACGCCGCCTGCGCGGCGAGCGCGCCTGCCAGCACGAGCACGACGTCGGTCGCTGCGATCGCGGCACGCCGCATCGCATTCGTTCCACCGGACCTCGACTGCATCGTCACGCACCATGTGCCGGGAACCCGCGATGCCCCTCCGGCATGCGGGGCCGAACCGGCGTCGGCCTCGCCGTCCCGCGCGTGCCGAGCAACCTGCGATAGTCGGCGCGAATCAGGTCGTAGCATTCGCACGCGTGATGTTCGAGGCCGTCGCGGTCGAGCACCGTGATACGCCCGCGGCGCTGCCGGATCAACCCGGCTTCCTGCAGGTTGCCCGCCGCTTCCGTCACGCCTTCGCGCCGCACGCCGAGCATGTTCGCGATCGTCTGCTGCGTGACGGCCAGTTCGTCGCCGTCGATGCGGTCGTGCGCAAGCAGCAGCCAGCGGCTGAGCTGCTCGCTGACCGAGTGATGACGGTTGCACAGCGCGCTGCGCGAGATCTGCGCCATCGTCGCCTGGCAGTAATTGAGCAGCAAGCGGTAAGTCGCCGGCGAGCGCTCGAATTCCGCGCGCATCACGCAGCTCGGCACGCGATAGGCCATCCCGCCGATGCGGACCTCGACCCGGAGCGACGCCGCAGCGCCACCGACCATCGTCGCCAGCCCGACCACCCCCTCGCGGCCGACCTGCGCCACCTCGACCATCGCACCGTCTTCCATCAGGTGCTGCACCGACATCATCGACGTCGTCGGGAAATGCACGTGGCGCATCGGCTCGCCGACCCGGTCGAGCATCCCGGCCTTGATCCTGACCAGTTCGAGATGCGGTGCGATGTTGCGGATGCTGTCCTCGGGGAGGGCATCGAGGATGGCATTCGCCGAGTAGCTCGAGTGAAGATGAAGCATGTCTGTATCCCTTTTATCGTCCGCGCCGCCTGCAGCCGCGTGCACGGAACTCGTTATCGCGATGCGTGCCAGGACGTTGGCAGGAGTTGCGGCCACAACCCTGATTGCGACTGACCATCGGCTTGTCGCCGGATCGAATCGGTCGTCCCGTTTCGACACGCCAGCCCGAATAAGCGATTTACGTGCCAATACATGCCCATCCTTAATATATGAATCACACCGGATTTAGATCACCCGAATTACCGGCTAAAAAACAAAAAAAGCGTCTCATTTCCGGACACTCTTCCCGGCAATGGACACCGCACGCCATTTGACTGATCATTTAACCTGCGTCGCGCCGCAGAAGCCGCACCGGTGCTGTGAGGCTTACCGTTCATATACTTACAGTCGATTTTCAATTGTTTCCATGATGTGCCGGGCAGCACTCCACTGCGGCGTTCCGCCTCACACGGTCGTTTGAAACTGTCTCAAATTTGAATCGGCACACTAATTTCAGGCTCTGTCACCCATCGCACACTTCGGTTTCAAGGCATTGATTTACATCAATATTCTTGCGCGCACCATTTATTTGTCAAACAATGTTCAATACCTGAAACGCACTTTAGCCATGCGATGCACGCCCCCCGCGAGATTGATCACCGACCGACACGGAATGCATGATCGACGTCGCATTCAGTTTCCGGATGATTAATTCCGCTGAAATGAATCATTAAATCCAGATAACGTTTGCACCCAGCCAAAATCGTCAAACTTTGTGAAATGACGTAATGTGCAATTGATTGAATTCAATGACGTGCTAGCCTTTTCGCCAGTATCGTCACTCCATTTTTGACGAACACAAGTCCGCACGATCGTGCGAATCCCCCATTTTCGGGGTATCGCCGCGACGACGCGCGACCGCCACCCTACGAGGATGTGCCGTGACTCACCAGGCCCCTGACGCCGTCGCGTACGCGAACGGCATGATCGAGCTTTCCCACAGCTTCGATGCGAACCGGTTTCTCGCGGCCATCGACCGCGACGAGCTCGCGACGCTGGTCCCCCACCTTCAACTCGTCCACCTGAAATCGGGGCAAGTGCTCTGCGAACCCGGCGAAATGCTCGCCGCGGTCTACCTGCCCGTCACGACCGCGATTTCGCTGCAGTACGTGTCGACGGGCGGCATGACGCTGGAAGTCGCGGAGATCGGCAGCGAGAGCGTGGTGTGCGACGACGTGATCGGCGGCAGCGGCCGGATGCCCTGCCGGGCCGTCGCCTGCCGCGACGGCTTCGTCTACCGGCTCGACCGGCGCGTGTTCGCCGCCGCGTTCGATGCGTCGCCGGTGATCCGCCATCTCGTGTTCATCTGCGTGCGGCTGCTGATGGCGCAGGTCTCGCAGATCACGTTCTGCAGCCGTCATCACGTGCTCAAACATCAGTTATGCAGATGGTTCCTGCTCGCGTATGACCGGACCCGCAGCATCGAGATCCAGGTGACGCACAGCATGCTGGCGCAGATGCTCGGCGTGCGGCGCGAAACGGTCACCGATGCCGCCGGCGAAATCCAGAAGCTGGGACTGATCCGGCAATACCGGAGCTCGATCGAGCTTGCCGACCTCGACGGCCTCGAAAAAATGTCGTGCGGCTGCCGCGCGATCGTGCGCGACGAGATGAAGCGCATCCTGTCGGCCGACTCGGGCGTGCCGGCCGCGTCGCGCGCCTGATCGGCCGGCCGGCGCGTCGGCGCCGCGCTTCTGCGTGCGAGGTTAGCTGTTTGTAGGGTGGCGAACAGAACGCCGTGTCTGCCAATGGTCTACTGATGCCGGACTGCCGGGGGGACGTCAACGCGTATCGCGCGTCTGCCCGAGCGGACGACAACACGCACGCCGGAGCAGCACGTGAAAAACGAAATCAGAACCATCCTGAAGCACGTCGCCCACCTCGAAGCCGCGATCGATTCGATCGGCGACAGGGACGACCTCTACGACGCGGGCCTCTCCTCGCTCGACACGATCCAGCTGATGCTCGCGATCGAGAAGCAGTTCAACATCGAGATTCCCGACGAGATGCTGAACCGCAACCTGTTCCGCAGCATCGACGCACTCGCGGACACGATCGCCACGCTGCAACGCACCGAGCATTCCGCATGAGCGCGCTGCTTCCCGAACTCGCGACCGACAGCGATTCACGTCGGCTCGACGAGGCCGCGCATGCTGTCGCGCAGATCGCCGCGCAGCACGCGGACGCGGTCGACCGCGACGCGCGCTGCCCGGTCGAGGCGATCGAGGCCATGCGCGCGCGCCGCCTCCTCGGCGCGATGGTGCCGACCCATCTCGGCGGCGCTGGCGCGTCGCTGGAAGACATCGCATCGGCCTGCTCGATTCTCGGCCAGGCCTGCGCGTCGTCGGCGATGGTGTTCGCGATGCACCAGATCCAGGTCGCCTGCATCGTCGACCACGCGCTCGACCAGGGCTGGCACAAGCTGTTCCTGCAACAGCTCGTGCGCCACCAGTGGCTGCTCGCATCGGCCACGTCGGAAGACGGCGTCGGCGGCAACCTGCGCGCGAGCCAGTGTGCGCTCGAAACCGACGGCGGCGAGTTCCGGCTGCGCAAATCCGCGCCGACGATCTCGTACGGCGACTACGCGGACGGCATCCTCGCCACCGCGCGACGCGATGCGGACGCGCCGGCTTCCGAGCAGGTGCTCGTCACGCTGCTGCGCGACGGCTACACGCTCACGCGCCGCGGCGAATGGGACACGCTCGGGATGCGCGGCACCTGCAGCAACGGCTTCGAGCTCGACGCGCAAGGCGCCGCCGTCCAGTGCCTGCCGGTGCCGTTCGCGAAGATCGCCGAAGAAACGATGGTGCCGGTGTCGCACATCCTGTGGGCAGCGGTATGGATCGGCGTGGCCGGCGACGCGTTCCATCGCGCGCACCAGTTCTTCCGCGCGCAGGCACGCCAGACCGACGGCGCGCCGTCGCCCGCGTCGCGACGCATCGCCGAATCGCTCGCGCTGATGCAGGCGATGCAGGCCCGCGTCGACAACGTGCTGCGCCTTCATGCGAATCCGGCGTCCCGCTCGTGGTCGGCCGGCATGGCCCGGGCCGCCGAGATCAACACGCTGAAGACCTACGTGTCGACGACCGCGCTGGAAGTCGCGCACCAGGCCATGATGATCTGCGGGATGGCCGGCTACAAGCAGGGCACGCCGTTCAGCATCGGCCGCCACATTCGCGACCTGCATGCGGCGCCGCTGATGATCAGCAACGACCGCATTGCCGTCAACACCTCGAACCTGCTGCTCGCGCTGCGTCCTGCGACGCTGGAGAAACATACGTGAACGATCGCCTTACCGTGCCCTCCGCCGCCTCCGTTCCCGCCGATGCACCGATCGACCGCGCGGGCGTCAACCCGCTGCGCGACGAACTGATCGACGCGGGCCTGCTGGTCTCGACCGGCATCCAGGGCCTGTTCGGCCGCAGCGAGCGGTTCGAGCGTGTCGTGGAAGCGCTCGACGCGTTCGTCACGCGTATCGGCGCCGACCAGCAGGCGGAAGTGCTGCGCTTCCCGCCGGCGATGAGCCGCACCGAGTTCGAGCGCAGCGAATACATGAAGAGCTTCCCGCAGCTCGCGGGCAGCGTGCATGCGTTCTGCGGCGACGAGCGCCAGCACCAGCGCGTACTGCAGTGCCTCGATCACGGCGACGACTGGACGGAAAGCCAGAAGCCGACCTATGTCGTGATGACGCCGGCTGCGTGCTACCCGGTCTACCCTGTCGTCGCACGCGCGGGCGCGCTGCCGGCCGACGGCCGGATCGTCGACGTCTTCTCGTACTGCTTCCGCCACGAGCCGTCGCTCGATCCGACCCGCATGCAGCTGTTCCGGATGCGCGAATACGTGCGGATCGGCACGCCCGAGCAGATCGTGTCGTTCCGCGAGACCTGGATCGAACGCGGCACGCGAATGATCGAGGCGCTGCGCCTGCCCAATGCGATCGATCTCGCGAACGATCCGTTCTTCGGGCGCGGCGGCAAGATCGTCGCGAACAGCCAGCGCGAGCAGAACCTGAAATTCGAACTGCTGATCCCGATCGAGCACGACGGTCGCCAGACCGCCTGCCTGAGCTTCAACTACCACATGGACCATTTCGGGCTGCTGTGGGACATCCGCACCGCGACGGGCGATGTCGCGCACACGGGCTGCGTCGGCTTCGGTCTCGAACGGCTCACGCTCGCGCTGTTCCGCCACCACGGCTTCGACATCGATGCGTGGCCGCGCGAAGTCCGCAACGTGCTGTGGGGCACGCCATGAAATTCGTGTCCCGCGGCGGCGAAGACGCGTCGTTCGAGGATGTGCGCCACCGCGCGCGCCACTACCGGCCGCATCCGCTGCACAGCCAGGAGATGGTCTGGAAACAGACCAACTGCTACGTCGACATGTGGCTCGAGGTGCTCCGGTGGTGGGGCTTCAATCCGTACGCGGCGCTGCCGTTCACGATCGCGCTCGATTTCGAGGGCGACCAGTTCACGTTCTTCAAGTTTCCGCACGACGAACTGGAGCGGCTGTACGGCATCGTCGTGCAGGAGCACTCGATCTACGAATCGCTCGATCAGCACATCGAAACGCAGGTCGCGCGCGGCCACCTGATGATCGTCGAAGTCGACGCGTGGTTCCTGCCCGATACGCGCGGCAGCAGCTACCGTGCGCAGCACACGAAGACGACCATCGGCATCGACGCGATCGACCGAGCGAAACGCCAGATCGGCTATTTCCACAACAGCGGCTATTACGTGGCCGAGGATTTCGACTACAACGGGCTCGTCGGCGGCAGCTCGCCGATGACGCTGCCGCCGTACGTCGAATGCGCGAAGCGGCGGTTTGCGCCGCTCGACGAGCGCGAGCTGTGCGAAACGTCGCTCGCCGCGCTGCAGCGCCACCTGCGGCGCCTGCCGGTCGTCGACCCGATCGCCGCATTCCGGCGACAGTTGCAGACCGACGCGCGGACGCTCGCCGATTCACCGCTCGAGCACTTCCATGCGTACTCGTTCAATTCGGTGCGGCAGCTCGGCGCGAATTTCGAACTGTTCGGCCATTACGCGCGCTGGCTGCAGGCCAGCGGCTGCGTCGGGCCGTTCACCGAGATCCGCGCCGCGTGCGACCGCATCGCGTCCGAAGCGATGGTGCTGGAATTCCGGCTCGCGCGTGCCTGCGCGCGCGGCAAGGAGGAGCGCGGCGACTCGACGCTCGAAGCGATCCAGGCCGCGTACGCGGATGTGGTCGCCTGCGCGCGGCAGATCGCGTTGCCGCTGCGGCACATGACGCCCGCGCGCAGCGACACCGCGGCACCCGTGCCGGTCATGCGGTGACGCGCACGCGTGCCCTGCCCGCGTGGTCGATGCTGGCGACGGCCGCGGGTGCCGCACGGGAACCGCGCGATCTCCCGGCCGCGGGCGACGGCTGGATTCCGGCGACCGTGCCTGGCACCGTCGCGCAGTCGCTCGCGCTCGCCGGCCGGCTCGACGAAGCCGAATCGCTCGACGAGCGCGACTACTGGTACCGGATCGAGCTGCGCGGACACGGGCCGCGCATGCTGCGCTTTCACGGCCTCGCGACGCTCGCGCAGGCGTGGCTCGACGACACGCCGATTCTCCACTCCGACAGCATGTTCGTCGCGCACGACGTGCCCGTATCGCTCGACGGCACGCACCGGCTGACCCTCTGTTTCCGCGCACTCGCCCCGCACCTGCGCGACACGCGCGCGCCGCGCCGGGCGCGCTGGCGCACGCGGCTCGCGGAGCCTGCAACACTGCGCACGATCCGCACGTCGTTGTTCGGGCACATGCCGGGCTGGTTTCCGCCATACGTGCCGACCGGCCCGTGGCGGCCCGTGGACGTGCTCGATCCGGCCGACGGGCCCGTTCTCGTCGATTGCGACCTGCGCGCGCGCATCGAAGGCGACACGGGCTGGCTCGACGCGGAACTGACGTTCGCCGCGCCGCTGCCCGACGCGCTCGCGGCACGGCTGTCGTGCGGCCAGCACCACGCAACGCTCGAACGTGCGGGCGCCGACCGTCTGCGCGCCAGCGTCGCGGTGCCCAACGTGTGCCGCTGGTGGCCGCATACGCACGGCGATCCGGTGCTGTACGACGTTGCACTGCATATCGGCGACGAACGGCGGCCGCTCGGCGCGACGGGCTTCCGCACGATCGAGGTCGACACCGGCGCCGACGGCAAGGGCTTCGGGCTGTGCATCAACGGCGTGCCCGTATTTGCGCGCGGCGCGTGCTGGAGCAGCGCCGCACCGCTCGCGCTGTACGCGGACGACGCCACCTACGCCCGCCTGCTCGGGCTCGCGCGCGACGCCGGCTTCAACATGATCCGCGTCGGCGGCACGATGACCTACGAGGCCGATGCCTTTCACGCCTGGTGCGACCGGCTCGGGCTGCTGGTCTGGCAGGATTTCATGTTCGCGAACTTCGACTATGCGCTCGACGATCCGGCGTTCGCGGACAACGTCGACCGCGAAGCCCGGCAGTTCCTGTCGCGCCACGGCGCATCGCCGTCGCTTGCCGTACTGTGCGGCGGCAGCGAGATCGCGCAACAGGCCGCGATGTCCGGGCTCGGGCCGAAGCAGCGCTTCCTCGGGCTGACTGCCGACCGGCTGGCCGGCCAGGCGGCTGCATGCCGGCCCGATGTGCCGTACGTGCCCGATTCGCCCGACGGCGGCGTGCTGCCGTTCGCGCCGCGCGAACGCGTGTCGCACTATTACGGCGTCGGTGCGTACCTGCGCCCGCTCGACGACGCACGCCGCGCGGACGTGCGCTTCGCGAGCGAATGCCTCGCCTTCTCGAACGTGCCGTGCGACGCGACGCTCGCCGAGCTCGGCTGGCCCGGCGTGCACGAGCCGCGCTGGAAGGCCGCCGTGCCGCGCGACCCCGGCACGTCGTGGGATTTCGAGGACGTTCGCGATCACTATCTGCAAACGCTCTACGACGTCGCGCCCGACCGGCTGCGGCGCGAGGATCCGGCGCGCTACTTCGAGCTGTCACGCGCAGTGATCGCGGACCTGATGCGCGAAACGTTTTCCGAATGGCGGCGCACCGGCTCGCGCTGTGCCGGCGCGCTCGTCTGGCAGTTCCTGGACGTGATGCCGGGCGCCGGCTGGGGGGTGATCGACGCCGCGCACCGGCCGAAATCGGCGTGGCATGCGCTGCGCCAGGTCCTGCAGCCCGTACAGGTGCTGCTGGTCGACGAAGGCTTGAACGGGCTCGACGTGCATGTCGTCAACGAGCGCCCCGCGCCGCTGTCGGCGGCGCTCGAGCTGGTAGATCGGAAGAGCGTCGTGGAGGGGAAGAGTGTGATCTATCGTGTAGATCCTGGTGGTCGCCGGAGCATTAAAAAAAAAAAAAAACAACATCCACACATACCACCACTACCTCTCTCTCCCTCCCTACTTGCCTTGTATCCTCGTTTCCTATGTCCTCCCGCATCTTCCGTCTCGACACCTCATCTGTTATTAT